>CAYJMX010000094.1:0-2520 GCA_964371485.1 uncultured Gammaproteobacteria bacterium
GCTTAAAAGTTTGATTTTGTGCCTTGTGATGCGTGTTTAAAAATTCTTTATTTTGAATTTTTAACTCTTCATTTTCTTTTTGAACCCTATTTAGCTCAATTTCTTTTGTAACATCATAAAAATATATAATTTTATATTTTTTATAATTAAGTGATTTTATATTGTATTGTAAAAATTCTTTTTGATTTTTTTGATAAGAACAATATGCACTAAAATCATATTTTGATTCAATAGCGTTAGCCAAAATCGAGTGAGAAATGACATCTTGAGATTTTAAAAGACAAAGATCGTAGTGAAATTTGTAATTAATTTTTTTAAAAGAATCAAGCCCTAATGTTCCATCAATTTTTTCAAAGGCCTTTTCAAATGCGGTATTATGAAAAACAACGTCTTCTTTTTTGTCATAAATTAAAACAGGCTCATTAAGGTTATGATATAGGCTTTTTAAAATTTCGCTCATTCATTACCTAAAACAATTAAAGAATAAAGTCTTCAGTGTCTTTTTTAATATATAAACCAAGTCCAAGCGACTTATAGCTAGCATTTTGAGCTTTTAAGCTAAAGTTTTCTTTGTTTAATTCATTTAATCTTTGACGAAGCGTTTCATTCTCTGTTTTAGAGCGAATAAGTTCAACAACAACTTCATCTAAGCCATCCATTTTTTCAGCTAATACATTTGAAATTTTTGCCACAATGTTGTGCTCAAGACTGTCTAGTCTTGAATTAACATCAAGCACTTGAGAAGATGTGTACGCCGCAACTGCGTTTTCTTTGTCAAATCTTGATTTAGCAGATGTTAAAAAATTGCCCTTAGAAACATCTATTTGTTTTACTAAACTTGTTTTTTTAAGTTGTTTTTCATTTAACTGCTTAACAACTTTATCAACTTTTTGTTTTTTTGTTTCACTAATAGAATAAGAATGTTCATAAAGTTCTTTAACTTTTTTTAGCACATCAACATCATTTTTAGAGAAATAAATATTTCCAGCTTTGTCTTTTTTTGGTTTTAGACAAGCCTTTTTGCACCAGCCAGAAACCGTCTGTGCGCTGGCGTCTAAGATTTTTTCTAATTGCTTAGAATCAATAATTTCTTCTGTGTTGTCAATTCTATCTCTGATTGTTCTAGTTCTCACTAATCCTATTCCTCAAAACCCATGGTCAATAATATTATAATTCAAATTTTAACATAAGTGTAGTTTATTGTTCAAATTTTACAAAAATTGTAATATAATTGAAAATAATAAAGATAATTATTACATTTTTGAGGAGTTTTTGTTAATGGAAAAGAAATTGGGGAAGTTTATCACCTTTGAAGGTGCTGATGGCTGCGGAAAAACAACTCAAATAAAACTTCTTAAAGAATATCTTGATAGTAAAAATATTGAAAATGTTTTAACTTTTGAACCTGGAAATACAGAGCTTGGTAAAAAATTTCGCCAAATTTTATTGCACCATGATGGTATTATAGCAGACACTAGTGAGGCTTTTTTGTATTTAGCAGATAGAGCCCAACATGTTGAAACTTTTATTAAGCCCTCACTTAAAGAAGGCAAGGTTGTATTGTGTGACAGGCACACAGATTCAACTATTGCTTATCAAGGATATGGCAGAGAACAAGATGTTAACCAATTAAAGTTTTTAAATTCTGTTGCAACAAACGGACTTGTGCCAGATTTAACAATATTATTAGACATTGATTCAAATACAGCTCAAGACAGATTGGGCAAAACCAAAGACAGGCTTGAATCAGAGGGAATTGAGTTTCATAAAAAAGTAAGAAATGGATATTTAGAGCTTTTAAAATCATATCCAGATAGAATTAAAAAGATTGACGCCACAAGCGCTATTGACAAAATTCATCAAGAAATAAAAAATGTAATAGAGGATTTTTTAAATTAATGAAAAAAATTATTCTATCGTTATTTATATTTTTTTGTATGTGTTTTAAGGCTTGTGCCCTTGAAATTACAGATGGTATTGAATATTTAAATCAAAATCAGGTTGATAATGCTATAGAATTTTTTGAAAATTTTGTGAACAACAAACCAAATGACCCAGATGGGCATTATTGGCTTGGTTTAAGCTATAAAAAAGCAAAAGAGGAAAAACTTAGTAAATATCATTTGCAAAGGTCTTTTGAACTTACTCAATTGCTTGATAATGTTGAATTTCAAGAACCAATAGATGTCAAAAATCAGGAAGATTATCTTGAAATCGCACAAATGTATTTAGAATCTCAAGATTACAATAATGCTCATAATTATACAGATATGGCGCTAAAATTAAATCCTCAAAACGCCAAGGGGCATTATATGAGAGCAAGAATTTATTATCTTGAAGGAGATAATGAAGAATCAAAATTTGCCATTAAAAGAGCAATTCAAGAGGACAGCTCCTTGCTTGATTCACAACTAGCTGACATTTTTAATATAAAAGAAGTGCCTCCTTATGATATTGAATATTACAATTCTAGCGCTATAACATCTTTTTATGCTGGAAACCTTGAGGAGGCAATCGCCT
>CAYJMX010000094.1:2530-6184 GCA_964371485.1 uncultured Gammaproteobacteria bacterium
TCTTTTAAAAAAGCACTAGATTTAAACTTTAAAAGCATAAATGTCTTAAACAACATTTCAAGTGTTTATATAAAACTTTTAGACTATGAAAACGCCAAGAAATATCTTAAAAAAGCGTTGTTTTTTGACAAGAAAAATTTTAACAGTTATTTAAATTTGGCAAAAATATCCATGTTAGAAAGCCAAAATACAGAACTTACAAAATCAAAAAGAACAAAGTTTCAAAATGAGGCAAAAAGCTATCTAAAAAAAGCGGTGAAAATTAATATCAATGAAAAAAGAGCATATCTTGAACTTGGAAACATCGCACTTGTTCAAAAAGAGTATGAAGATGCCATAAAATATTACAACACGGCTTTAATTTTTGATGAAAAATATTATGAGGCGTACCTTGGGCTTGCAATGTGCCATATCGAACTAGGGGATGAAAATAGCGCGATTTTGGCCCTTAGAAACGCAGGTGTTTTAAACAAACAAAATGATGAAATCGCTTATTATCTTGCTAAAATGTGTGTGCTTAAAAATAGAATGAATGAGGCAAAAAATTATCTACTACAAGCAACTTTAAAATCAAACAATCCAGAATATTTACTTGAATTGGGTAAAATTTATTATTATGAAAATGACATAAAAAAAGCTAAAAATTCTTTTATAAAAGCAAGCAATCACGATGTTAGAGGGAAATTTTCAGCTGAATTAAATAATTTTATGGGGCTTTGTTATTACAAAGAAAAAGACATCAAAAAAGCGCTTATGCATGTAAAATATGCCATTGAAAAAGACCCTGAAAACGTTATTTATTACTATAATTTATCCCTTATATATAAGTCTACAAATCAAGATGATTTATACAAAAAAACGCACAGAAAAATTACAAGCTTTAACCCTCAAAGTGTTCAAGATTATATGGATTTAAGCTCAATTTATTTTGATATGGAGCAATATGACATATCTTTGGGCATTTTAAATAATGGAATATCACAAATTCCTAACAGTAGAGTTTTGTATTTAACAAAAATAAAACTGCAAGAACAGGCCGGTGACACTCAAGGCGCTAAGGCTACAAAAGATGAAATGAACAGCGTTTTTAAATAAACTTAATTAGGCCTAATTAAGCTTTCACTCTTCCATAAATGTCTTTATATCTTACGATATCTTCTTCAACAAGCTTATCGCCTTTTTGAACTTCAACAATTTTTAATTCTTCATCATAAGGATTAGCCAATGAGTGCTTCACTTTTACAGGGATATCAATACTTGAACCCGCTTTTAACATAAATGTCTTGTCATCAAGGGTAATTCTTGCCGTACCTTGTAATACAACCCAGTGTTCAGAACGATGATTGTGAGATTGAAGACTCAATTGACCTTTTTTAGAAACGCTTATCATTTTTGTTAAATAGCCTTCTCCTTGATTAAGCACTGTATAATAACCCCAAGGGCGATATACGGTTCTGTGGATTTTGAAGGTTTCATCTTCTTTTTTCTTTAATTCTTCATACACCATTTTCACATCTTGAGCGCAATCTTTTTTACAAGCCAAAATCGCATCTGCTGTTTCAACAATTAAAACATCTTCAAGCCCAACACCTGCTACAAGCCTGTTTGAGCTGTATAGCATTGAATTAGAACAGTCTTGAGCATATACATTTCCAATTTGTACATTGCCTTTTTTATCTTTTTTATTTGAATTATAAATCGCTTCCCAACAGCCTAAATCATCCCAATCAGATTTTAATGGCACAAGCACAATGTTTTTTGCCTGTTCCATAATGGCATAATCCACTGAAATTGAAGGCATTTTGTTAAATAGCATGTATGGAATTTCTTCCTCACTTTTTAAATCAAGCTGCGTGTACACTTCATAAATATCTTTGGCGTAATCTTTAAGCGCTTGTTCAAAAACAGAAGCTTTGAACATAAAAATTCCACTATTCCAGAAATAATTTTTTTCTTTAAAAAAGCCTTCTGCTTTTCTTTGGTTTGGTTTTTCAATAAACTTTTCTACTTTTAATCCATCTTGAACTTTATCAGATGTTTTTATGTATCCAAAACCTGTTTTTGGGCCAGTTGGTTTAATACCAAAAGTAACAATATAGCCCTCTTTGGCTAGTTTTTCGCCAGCTTGCACGGTTTTTAAAAACGCTTTTTCATCTTCAATTAAATGATCAGATGGTACAACAATCATAATATCGTCTTCGTAATTATCAATAACGTGTTTAACAGCCAAAGCGATTGCTGGAGCTGTGTTTTTCGCCGTTGGTTCAGAAATTATTAAAGGGTTTTTAACAATATTTGATAGCTGAACTTGCACATCAGATGTGTGTTTTGAGCTGGTTACAGCCAAAATGTTTTTTGAATCAACACATTTTGCTAGTCTTGAAAACGTTTTTTCAAGCAAACTTGTTTCAGAGTTAAGTTTTAACAGTTGTTTTGGATATAAATCTCTAGATAGTGGCCATAATCTTGAACCTGAACCGCCTGCTAATATTACTCCAAACATTTTCTACTCCTTTAATCTTCGCTTGTTTAATTATACAATAGCTATGAGCTATTTGCCAATAAGATATTTTTTTAGTGATTCTTCCCATTTTGGCAACGTGATATCGCTTTCCAACACACAATATTGTGGTCTTTTTGCCCCAAATTCTTCATACTCGCTACCGAGTTTTATTTTTACATTTTTATTTCTTATGGCAAAAATTTCTTTTGTGAAATCTTCCCAAGTGGCGCTACCACTTGATGCTATGTGATGTGTTCCAAAATCTGTCTTATTTTTTATTATTTCAATAATTTTTTCGCTTAAATCTCTTGTCCAAGTAGGTGAACCTGTTTGATTATCAACAAGATCTATTTCAGATTTAAAGTTTGAAAAAGTTAACATGCCATAAACATAATCATTGCTGCCTTTGCCATAAAGCCACCCTGTTCTTAGTATATAGTGCTTTTTGCAATATTTTTTTATTTCTTGTTCACCTAATAATTTTGATTTCCCATAAACATTAATCGGGTTTGTTTTGTCTTTTTTTGTATATGGTGTTTTTTTCTTCCCATCAAAAACATCTGTTGGGCTTACATATAAAATTGGGATGTCTTGCGCTGCCGCTATTTTTGCTATGTTTTTTGTGCCTGCTTGATTAATTTCATAAGCTAGAGTTGGGTTAATTTCAGCTTCTTCAATATTTGTAAAAGCTGCTAGATGAATAATAAAATCAAGCGAAACTTTTTCTTTAAGTTCTTGGATTTGATTAGTGTTTGTAATGTCTAGAATTTTTGAATTCGTTGCCCAAAATTGCCAGTTCTCTTTTTCTAGCAAGGGGCATAATTCTTGACCTAAAGCGCTAGATGCGCCTGTAACTAATATTTTCATTTATAATCCATATCATCATCAAGCTTATAAAAACTCGACTATTAACCTATGTTTATATCAAGAAACTGTGTTAAAATCAATAGTATGAAAAAACTACTCTATGTTTTACTTGTTTTAATTTTAATCTTTTTTGTATTATCAAAAATACTTAAAAAGGACTCTGGTGTTGAAAATGAAGTGTTTTTTTCTAATGCCTCTCCTCTTGAAATAATAAATTATGAATTTGAACCTGCTCAAAACAAAACACTTGATGGAGTGGATTATCTGGTCGCAAGGGGCAAGGG
>CAYJMX010000095.1:0-6180 GCA_964371485.1 uncultured Gammaproteobacteria bacterium
TTTACAAAATGATGGTGTATATAAAATGCGCGGTGGTGCTGATCAGATGAATATACTTGGTAGTACAGCAGAAATCTCAGGTTATGGTGAAACAATTGTTTCAGGGTATGTTTCATCCGTAATCGGTACTATCACGCAAAATAAACTGACAATTTTACAAAACGCTGTATTTAGTGATATTAGCGCCGATGATTTAATAATTGCAGATAGCATTCAAAATGATGGAACAATTAGCTTCTTAGTTGGTGATGTTGATCAAACTATTACAGGCAGTGGTTTAACAAAAGTTGACGGCAGCGTGACTTTATCAACCAAACTTTCTCAAGACCTTGAAATATCATCGGGCAGATTGACCACAAATGCTGATAATTTAGCTATGCAAAACCTAACAAATAAAGGGATACTATCGTTAACAGGCGGTGTTTTTGATGTTAACAAATATAGCAATAGCTTAACGGGAGCTATAAACATAACAAATACTGCATTAAATGCGATAAATAACAAAATAGAATCTGTCACTTTTAATAGTTTAAACATATATAGTGGTAACAAATTAGCCCTAGATATTGATGCAAGCAATACATTGGCAGATAAAATCATTACAACGAATGTTGGTTCTGGCACAGTTCTTTTAGATACTGTGAATATAGTTAAAAATGAAACGCCACTTGTTAATACAACAAGCCCAGTGGCACTAACTATATTTGATAGTACGAGTGTACAAGTTGACTTGGATGCTCCTATCAATTATTACACAGCGGATAAATTACTTACAATAAGCGAAACTGCCATCCTAAGCAACTCTATTTTATTAGAAGTAGCTGATAGAGGAGCTAATATTGACCTTAACTTTGTTGCTGATAACAATGCCGCGTTATCTCATACAATATATGAAATGACGATGAATGAAGAGCTTACAACTCCAGACATCACTGGTAAATTAGAAATCAAAGGTAATGGAAAAAATATTACTGGTGCAGGTTTTGGTGTTGCCGCTGGTGGTGATGTTAAAATCTCTAATGTTAATGCGGTTGAAACGACTACTATTGATCTAGATAGTGCAAACTCTAAATTAACATTTAACGATGTTAAAATAATCAACTCTAATATTAATGGTGTTACAGGTAGTGAAGTAACATTTGAAAATGGGACTTTCTTAACAAAAGGCGCATTTGATCCATTTGCGGCAAATGTTAAATCAGATGCAACTGTAATAAGAGACAATAAGGACGATACAATAACATACAATCTAGAAGGCACATTGGCATATACTGATGATGCTTACTTGGGTAATAGTGGAGCCAATGCAATCAACTTTATGGGTGGTACGCTAAACCTTGCAAATAATGTAGTTACCCAAGATATTACACTTGCAAGCTTGAGCTTGGCTGCCAATACAAACTCAGCAATTGCCCTTGATGTAGATTTAGCTGCTGGCATTATGGATACATTTAGCGATTCAACTGCTGTAGCACTTGGTTCAGATGCAACATTAAGAGCAAGCTTTAATCTAATTTCTGATGCGGCTGATGAGACGGCTGTGGAAATTGACTTTACTGATAATGCAAGCCTTATGACTGCAGTTGTGCCAGCTTCAACTGAAATAGCTGGTCATTCTTCAATCTATAAATATAAAGTAGGTTATGATGATACAACCGGTATATTTAACTTCCAAAGAGGAAATGCTGGTCAATACGTTAACTTAAACCCATCTGTTATGTCATCATCTGTTGGAGCATCAGCTGGTGCTTATTTAACAGTTCTTGATACAAACAATCAAGCCTTCTCAAGCCTTGATTCAATTACTACTCTTCCTAAAATAGCAAGAGAGCAAATGAAGAATAAAAACAAATACGCAATTGTTGACACCGAAGCTTATAAGTATGCTAAAGGTGTTGTACAAGACGAAGATAATACTGCATTCTTAAAACCATATGCTAGTTTTGATTCAATTAATTACAATAACGGTCCAAAAGTTGACAGAGTAGGCTATGGCACATTCTTTGGAGCTGACACTGATGTAATTGAGTTAAAGCACGGAGTAGATGCAATATTCTCTACATATGGTTCATATAATGGTTCTAGATTAAACTATGATGGAATTTCAATGTTCCAAAATGGTGGAAGCATTGGTTCAACTGCTCAATTATTCAAAGATAACTATTTCCTTGGTGTAACAGGTCACATAGGTGCGCTAAACACATCGGCTAGCACAATGTTTGGAAATGATAGTTTTAATACTTTCACATCTGGGCTGGCTGCTAAAGCTGGTTACAACTTTGAATTTGAAGGTGGTAAATATATTATCCAGCCAAACTTATCACTAGGATATTCTTTCATTAACACATTTGATTTCACAAATGCAGCAGGAGACAGAATAGCTTCTGATGCCATGAACACTATGCAGATCTCTCCTGGAGTAAGATTTATTGCTAATCTAGATAATGGCTTCAGACCATATGCTAGTATTCAAATGATGTGGAACCTATTTGATAATTCTGAATTCAGTGCAAATTCAACTGTCTTGCCACAACTTTCTATTGATCCTTATGTTCAATACGGAGTGGGTCTTCAGAAACAAATGGGAGAATACTTCTCTGGGTATGGTCAAGCCATGATTAGAAACGGCGCAATAAATGGTGTTGCTCTACAGTTCGGCTTTAATTGGGCAATAGGCGATATTAAAGACAAATTCACTCAATTTAAAAACGAAAAATTGTAATCGATAAACAATAACTTTAAGCCTCCCTACTCGGGAGGCTTTTTGATTTTAGTACTTGCGCAAAAAAAATATTTTAGGGAACTTATATTTTTATAGTTAATCTAAAAGGAGTAAATATGAAGTTGCAAATGAATACAAGTGCACAAAATTTTAATGGACTAAGATATCCAGTTAATCGCTTGGCTAAATTTAATTTCAATAATCATGTGATTGTTTCTCATGAGCGAATTGAAAATGCTCGGAAAATTATAGAAGATGCTGGAGTTAGCGTCAAACTTGTTCCCCCTGGTATAACAAATAGATTGACCCAGAGTGCAGACGAAGTTGCGATTAAAATTAGAGATAAAGGGCTTAAGGGCTTGTTCCAACACAAAATTCGATACCACGCACATGCCTCAAACCTTAGATATGGATTAGATAGTACCATCAGGGATGCAATAGAAGTTTTTAAAGAACAGAAAGCTGCTATTGCAATATTGAAAAAAGGCAAATAGGGATTCGTTTAAAGCGACATCTTATTATTGTTGGTAAAAAATATCTTTAAGCCCTCCTAAGCTGGAGGGTTTTTTAATTCTGCATTAAGGTACTGCAGCGCACAAAAAGCTTTTTAATATTTAATTATAAAACTCAATTATTGTTGCGTAGGTTTCTATTTTTTTTGAACTCAGTGTGTTAAATTTATATACCAATACCCCTGTTTTTACGTTCGGCACACTTGTTTGTTTTATTAATACATCTTGATTATCAAGTCCTGTTGTGGAATTAAACTTGATAGAATTTGCCTGATTTAAATCAGAAAAAAATTCAAGCTTGATGTCTTTGTTTGATTCCGCCTGAATTATGTTCATTTTTGAGTATCCTTTGGGAATCTCAAAAACTACGCTATTGAAACTTTTTGGGCTAATGACACTATCTGGAATTAAAATGTATTTTGAAATAGGGCAAGATTTTATTTGAGTTTTTGATAGCGCTTTTTTCAAATATGTGGCGTCGGGATATTTTTGCATAAGTTCTGCTATTTTGTTTTTATCTAGACATAGTGGCATAATTGGATTGTTTACCCCGATTGCATATCCTGAGGCTAGTCCTTGAGCGATAAATTTTTTATATAAGAAAAAGCCTAATCCTCCTATAGCCACTGCGCCAATTGAACCCAGTGTAATTGCAGTAACCGCTCCACCACTTAATCCATCACCATTATCTGCGTCCGTTGGCATATCATCTATCGGGATTTCGCTTGCTAAAATCGGTAACACAAACGAGTTTGCACTTTCTGTAACAGCAAGTGCAGTATTTTGAATGAGAAAAATACTCAACATTATTAACGTTATAAATTTCATCTAAATTGCCCCTATTGTAAACCTTACTATACCTTCGTATCCGCCCTCTACAACAGTATTTGTTGTCATAACTTTTGGAACAAACTCGTCACTTATGGCGCCATTAAACGGATTATTAATAACTCTTGAATTGGGTTCAAAGATTATAAATTGTGAGTCAAAAGAATGTAAATCCTGCTCGTGTTCAAGTTCTACAAATTCAGCGCTAATTGAAATTGGAGTGGTTAAATTCGTTTTGATTTTTACTTTCATTGGGCTCAGCTCGATTTCATTCATCCCTGTTCCAATTCCGGTTACGGATTTTTTCACCACGAATGTTAATGGCTCATCCCTATTATGCTCTATTCCTTCTACTATGACTTTATCTAGTTCTAGAATTTCACCTAGAGTCGCACTCAGTGTTTGAGTGCTGCAGTCATTGGCACAAGCAGTTGCACCTGTAATTATAAATAAAGAAAGTATGCAAAGAACCTTTTTGTGCATATCAAATTTATAATATTATTTGCCCATTTCTTTAATCACATTTTGATTTGCGCAAGAGTAGTTATTTTTACTTTTACAAATACAAATGAAATATGAACTAGTAATATAATTAATCAGAAGCGCAATATAAATTATTTAAAAATTTGTAAAACTTTATTTGAAGTTGACTTTAAAGAGGATTTACGATGAAGAAAATTATATGTGCATTAATGTTGTTTTTTGCTATTTCAAATGGGGCGCATGCGGCATTAAAAGTATCACCGATGGTAATTGAGCTCGATGCTAATAAAGCGCGAGGAAATTACATTACAACGGCATTTAATGTATCAGCCAATAAGGGTGAAACAATTCGTTTTAAAGTTTACCCTGCTTTTTTTGAAATAACCCAAGAAGGCAGATTAAAAGAAATACAAAAGAGTGATAGTAAGCATTCACTTGTATCGAATGCCAGATTTATGCCAAATGAGTTTACGATTAAAGATGGCAAAACTCAAAAAGTTCGTCTGACTATTGCCAACTTGAACAACCTGCCTGAGGGCGAGAATCGAATGGTTTTATTCTTAGAGGACGTTGCAGCTAAAGAAATTAACTTGCCATACCACAATAAAGCCATACAGACAAAATTAATTGTAAAAACTAGAGTGGGTGTTCCTGTTTATGTTGATAAAGGCAGATTTCAAAAAGAAGCCAAAATAGAGTCACTAGCTGTAAAAAACAGTAAAGAAAAATACCTTGTTGATATGAAAATTTTATCCACAGGAAATAGCAAGGTCAGGTTTCAGGGTAAAGCTCAAATTATTAACAATAAGGATTTAATTGAAGAATTTAAACTAGATTCTTCTGTTGTTAGGGCGGATGGAATTTTAAATGTTTCTCAGTTTATTCCACATGGGAAATTATCAAAATCAGGCAGTTATAAACTTCGAGTAGTCCTTAGTTATAAGGATGAAAATGGTAAAAACAAAATAACAAAAAAGGAAACTGAGTTTACAGTTTCAGATATAAACAACCTAGAAATTTAAGGAGGAAAACCATGGGTAAAAAATTTGTCGCAGCAGCTTTATTGGCTGCCAGTTTGGGAGTCGGGGTTGCAAATGCCGCACCAACTGATTGTAATACACAGACAATAAAGGCAACTTTGCTTGAATTTATTAACATTCAGCCAACAACGCCAGAGCTAGATGCAGGCGCTATTGATCCACAAACAGGTGATTTGGCTCACGCTGTTAATTCAACATTTAATGTGACTACAAATTCTAGTTCAACATTATATTTGTCAGCATCCGTACTAGATGATGCGGGTACAGATGTCAATGCATTTTTTACAAGCGGAGCAAATACTTATATTGCATTAGCAAACACATCTGTTGCTCCTACAGCTGCAAGCATACAGGATGTAACAACGGGCGGTATAGCTACACCAGCAGATAACCCAAATGTAATAGCATATCCTATTACGGCGATTGATTTAAGTTCAGCCCCGTCTGGAGTTACATCGACCTATGATAACGCGAATAATTACTATGAAATTACAACTGTGCCAGGCTCATATCCTGTGACAACAACAATTGGTACGTCTTCATTTGTAAATACGTTTAGTACAGACGACGCTCCAGGCACATATCAAGCAGTTGT
>CAYJMX010000096.1:0-5787 GCA_964371485.1 uncultured Gammaproteobacteria bacterium
AATCCCATACTTTTTTCTTATAAAGATAAAAAAGACATTGCAATAAATACTGCAATCATAAGCAAAGTTGCAAATTTGTTTGGAATAACGCTTATTGATGGGCACTCTTATAATTCTACAATTCATAATTCTGAACCAATATTTTTTGACATTGGAAGCTTTGTTCTAAAAAAAGACTTTCCCATTGATTCTCACAAGAAGCAGATAATAGAAGGGCAGTTATTTGATTTGCTATTACACAATTTCGACAACTGCCATTTATACAGAAATACAATTTTGACCAATCATTTCCATGGTTGCAACTTGAGCACGGGTTTATCTGATTCGCTTGAATACAGCTTTATTGTTAAAAAATTTATGCAATATAATAAAAAATTCAATTCTAAAATTGCCAACAAGTTAATAGAGAACATTTTCATACATCAAAATATTTTGTCCGAAGAAATCGATGTTTTATTTAAGCACAATTTTAAAAGAACGATGTGGCAAAACTATTCAACTTGGACTCATAGAGATATTGAAAAAAGCAAAATTGAAAATGATCGATTTTGCAAAATCGCAACCATTGTAAATAACTTCTCTCCGAACGCAAAAACTGTAATTGATTTGGCTGGCAATTCCGGTTTTATGTCTTGCTTATTGTCTAAAACCAAAGATTTTGAAAAAATTATATCAATCGATTATGACGAAAGTGCTGTCGTATACGGCCAAACGATTTCAAAGAAACTCAATCTTCCTGTTGAATTTGGGGTGTTAAATATAGGCAATATTGCTAAATACCCACTTTATGAATATTTAAAATCCGATGTAGTTATAGCTCTTGCAATCACGCACCATCTAGTGTTGACTCAAAACTACAGGCTAGATGCCCTATTTGCAACAATTAAAGAATATGTTGGCAAACACATATACATCGAATTTTGTCCTCTTGGTCTGTATTTTGAAGGTGGCAGATTACCAAATGTTCCCAGTTGGTACAACGAAAAATGGTTTGAAGAAAACTTTATTCAGCATTTTAAACTACTGCATAAAGAGGTGGTGGCAACTACAGAGGTTAATGGCAAAACTTTAAATCACCGCGTATTATTTGTAGGAGAAGTCTATGATATTACGTAGTTTATTAATTTTAAGAAAAATATTGAAAATAAGACAACGGCCATTTAATCCTACAATGATAGGTGCTTTTGCCAAGGCATCACTCTTTTCAAAGAATATTATTGGTGCAAAGTTAACAGATATTGGATACGGTGATTGATTAATGAATATACCAATCTTTTTGGCTAGCGACAATAATTATGCACCATACTTATGCACCACAATGTACTCTGTTTTAAAACACACCGAATCTAGGGTTAATTTCTACATATTAGATGGCGGAATTACAAACGAGTGTAAAGATAAAATAAAAAAAAGCCTAAGAGATTTTAGTAACTTCTCAATTGAATATTTTGATATGACCACTTTTGGGCTAGATAGATTTCCAAACCTAAAACACTATTCACTAAATGCCTTTTCGCGCTATTTCATACCTGAAATTAAGCCCGATCTCATTAAGGCACTGTATCTGGATGTAGATATTATAGTTCAAGGTGATATAAAAAAACTGTATGAGCAAGAGCTTGAGAATTGCCCAATAGGTGCCATCTTAGAAGACTTTTACACTGGTAATTATAGCTATCTAAAAGAAAAGATATATCCTAAATATTCTGGCGGCAGCAACTATTTCAATTCTGGCGTACTGGTTTTAGATTTAAAAAAATTTAGAGCAGATAATCTGACACAAAAACTTGTTGATATGACAATTGAACTTAAAGACACCCTTTCTTGTCCGGATCAAGATGTTTTAAATATTGCATTTGAAAATAATTTTAAAATCATAGATTATAAGTTTAATTTTATGCCTGATATGTATAACTACCTAGAGGCACTTCACCCCAGCAGGGCAAAAGAAATCAGAAAAAATGCCATAATTTTACACTATACCACCCAGAAGCCGTGGGCAACCAAGTCAAATTGTTCAAAGGAATTTTGGCAAATTGCAAAAAAAACAGACTTTTATTTTGAATTAATTTCTAAATATAAAAGCTCTTATATAAATCGCCTCAAGAGGCTTATTAGATATTTGTTTATGATAGAATTAAACTGAAATTTGAAAGGAACTTTATGGCATACGACCTAGAGAGATACAAAAAGCTACTTGCTCAACATAATTTTGAAAAAGAGTTTGAAGACTTATCCAACAAATTAAATGGTAAGAAAGTTATCCTCTATGGTGCTGGGGTATTTTTTCAAGCACTGGCTAAATGCTATGATTTAAAAAAATATTTAAACTTAGTGACAAGAAATTTGAAACGACTCGAAGTCTTGAATTCTGCGGATTTGAAATAATAAAACCGAGTGAACTTGAAGATGTCAATGCCGATGTAATCTTAACTTGTGTTTTACAGTCTAAAAATTTAATAGAAATACTTAACAAAGTTAAATACAAAAACATTCAAACCATACTTCCAATAATTAAAAACCTTAATCCATATGCTTTTTTAAACGATGTAAATGTAGTTAAAATTAATGATGAAAAATACCTATATGAATTCAGTGATATAAATGTAAAAGTGTATTGCGATAATTACACGCAAATTATTGACGAGGTATTCTTTGGCGATGACTATTCTATAGAAAATACATTTGAACTTGATGATTTTATTGTAGTTGACTTTGGAATGAACAGAGGCTATACCGTTTTAAACTTTGCCTCTATGGAGAATTGCAAGCGTGTTTATGGCTTTGAACCAACAAAAGAAACATTTGACTGCGCAATTGAAAATATTGATTTAAACCCACATTTAAAGGGTAAAATAGAAATTTATAATTTTGGACTATCAGATAAAAACACTGTTGATAAAATTTATCACCACAAGTCTTTTGATGCGTTTTCAACAACAAATAATGAATATTTAAACAAATATGATAAAGACATTATTGATCATTCACAAGAAGAAGAAATCACTCTCAAAAAGGCATCTGAGGTTGTCTTAGACATATTTAAAAAAGAGGACAATACGCTGACAAAAATATTAAAAATGGACATAGAGGGTTCAGAGTTTGAGGTAATACCGAACCTATATGATGAGAATTTGCTTAATAAATTCGACATTGTGGTTGGAGAAACCCATTTCATAAATTCAGAAAAAACAAGCGAACTTATTTTTGATTATTTTTACAAAAGCGGATTTAAGGTTCATCGCATTTTTTGCAATAACAAAAATTGCGTTTTCACTTTATACAAAAATGTTAATCTGGCAAAAAAGCTGATAGTTACATAAACACCTTAAATCAAGTTAAGGCACCATTTTGACGTTAATAGTTTTAATGCGTTTTTTAAATTTAAATTTTGGAAACATATACTTTATAAGCCTATATAGCTTGCATCCGTAGTATGCCAAATAGTACGATGATTTATAGTATTTCAGATAAATTTCCTTGGCTTCTTTATCAATAAGTTTTTTATATTTCAAGTCACAAGAGATTCCATTGAGCGAATAATTTGTAAGGGGCTTATTTAAATACAAAGTAGGAGTATTGTGCTTAATTAAAAAACAAACATTTCTATCTGCATCTCCTGCGATAAAATATTTTTCATCATAGTAGCCAAATTTTTCAAATAGCTCCTTTTTGTAGAACATTGCCTGATGATGCAAATAGTTATTTATAAATAAATAATAATGATTGTGATATTTTACGTGTGAAACAATTTGTGCTTGCCCCTGAGATATGCAATTTGCATCACCAAAAATAAATTGCGCTTCTGGATTTTCATCAAACGACTTTACTATTTTTGCAAACACATGTTCATCAAATAGTGTGTCATTTGCATTTAGAAAATATAAGATGTCCCCCCTTGAGGCTTCAATTCCTTTGTTCATAGCATTATATATACCACTGTCTTTTTCTGAGATAAAATATGAAATTTTGTCTTTGTATTTTTCAATAATATCAAGAGTTCCATCTGTGGAACCGCCATCAATAATAATGAGTTCGTAATCAGTACAAGTTTGCGACAATACGCTCAATATAGTTTGCTCTATAGTCATTTTTTCATTTTTACAAGCCGTTATTACTGAAATCATTTTGTGTACCACTTATACATGTTACTTATGCCGGTTTCTAAATTTATTTTTGGACTCCAGCCAAGCGCTTTAATTTTGGTGGAATCCATCAACTTTCTTGGCGTACCATTTGGTTTTGTGTCATCATATTCGATTTTGCCACAAAATCCAACAATATTTTTTACCATTTTAAATAAATTATCCAGTTGAATATCGTCGCCTGATGTTATATTTACAAATTCGCCAACTTCTTTATAATCTTTATTTTGCATTAAATAAATACAGGCATCAGCCAAGTCATCACTATTCATCAGTTCTCGATATACTGAACCATCGCCCCATACAACAACCTTGTCTTTATAGACCCCTAGCTTGTTTAATTTCTCCTCTAGGCTTAATTCACTATTATCCAAGCCCCATCCCAACATATTTTTTGAGATATCATTTTCAATTGCCCTGAAATCATTGTTTGAAAATAATTTTGCCAAGTGGAAACGCCTCATTAACATTGGCAACAAGTGGGCCGTTTCCATATTGAAATTATCGTTAATCCCGTATTGATTTGTTGGCATAGCGGAAATAAAATTTGTTCCATATTGCTCGTTATAAAACTTGCACTGTTTTATCGCACATATTTTTGCGATTGCGTACGCTTCATTTGTTTCTTCTAGTGGCGCACTGAGTAAATACTCTTCTTTAATTGGCTGAGCAGAAAACTTTGGGTATATGCAAGATGAGCCGAGATTTATTAGTTTTTTAACACTATGTTTATAGCTAGAGTGGATTATATTAGCCGATATCATCATATTTTCATAAATAAATTCAGCTGGATAGCTCATATTGGCTACAATGCCACCAACTTTTGCTGCACAATGAAAAACATAATCAGGTTTTTCCTTTTCAAAAAAAGAGTCAACTGATAGCTGATTACAGAGGTCTAATTCATCCCTTGTTTTTAAAATCAAATTATTATAGCCCAAAGCATTCAGCTTTCTGCAAACAGCGCTTCCGACCAACCCCTTGTGTCCAGTAATAAAAATCTTAGATTTTTTCTGCATTCATTCCTCTGTCAATTTATGCCTTATATCCATTTTGACTCAAGAACAACTCTTTTTCAGCCAATTGATAATCTTGCTCAACCATCTCTTTTACTAGCATTTCAAATGTGATATTATGCTTCCAACCAAGTTCATTTTTAGCCTTTGTAGCATCACCCAGAAGAATATCAACCTCAGTTGGCCTATAGTACCTTGAATCTATCTCTATTATCGTTTTTCCAGAGCTTTTTTCAATTCCTTTTTCATCAAGTCCAGTTCCTTGCCATTCTATTTTGATACCAAGTTGCTCAAATGCCAGACAACAAAACTCCCTTACGCTTTTTGTAACGCCTGTCGCAAGGACAAAATCATCTGCTTTATTATGCTGAAGTATACTCCACATTCCTTCTACATAGTCTTTTGCATGTCCCCAGTCACGCTTTGCATCAAGATTTCCTAGCCACAATTTTTCTTGCATACCCAGCTTTATTCTTGCCGCCGCCATTGTAATTTTTCTTGTAACAAATGTTTCTCCACGCCTTGGTGACTCATGGTTAAATAAAATTCCATTAGAGGCAAAAATATCATAAGCCTCTCTGTAGTTTTTAGTTATCCAATATGCATATAATTTCGCACACGCATAT
>CAYJMX010000097.1:0-5765 GCA_964371485.1 uncultured Gammaproteobacteria bacterium
TGTGATGTCTATTCCCATAATTTTAGCGCTTCCAGAACTTGGATGAGAAAGCCCGCACATCATTTTAAAAGAAGTAGATTTGCCCGCGCCATTTGGTCCCAATAGTCCAAAAATCTCTCCTTTTTTAATTGAAAATGTGTTTTTCTTTACAGCATAAAAATCGCCATATTTTTTATTTAAATCTAACGCTTCAACAATGTCCTTGGCGCAATTTTCACAATACTCATATCCTTGTGCGATTTTTGATTCAAAGGGGATAAATCCGCCCATAAGTTCTATAATTTTTTCTTCAAATTCGCCCACATCTTTTGCTAGCTCTTTTGGATCACCCTGAAAAATAACTTTTCCCTTATCAATTACAATAGCTTCATCAAAAGAAAAAGCTTCATCAAGATACGCTGTAGAATAGATTACACTAGTATCTGTCTGGATTAAATCTTTAACCATCTGCATAAGATCTTGTCTAGATATAGGATCAACCCCGACTGATGGCTCATCTAGCACAAGTAGCTCTGGACTGCCAAGCAGAGAGCACGCAAGCCCTAGTTTTTGTTTCATTCCGCCTGATAAAGCTCCAGCCAGCCTGTTTTGAAACTTTTTTAATTTGGTAAAATCAAGCAGTTTTGTAAAATCGTGCTCCACATTTTTTAAATCAGCATATAAATTAAGATTTTGAATTACAGTCAAATCCTCATAAAGACCAAATTTTTGAGGCATATAGCCAATAATAGAATTAAGCTTTTCTTTTTGTGTTTTAGGGTCAAAATCAAGAGTGGCTATCTCTCCAGAATCCGCCTTTAAAAGCCCCACAATTATCCTTAAAAGTGTGGTTTTGCCTGCACCATCTGCTCCGATTATCCCTGTTATTTTGCCCCTTTTAATTTCAAGGGACAAATTATCTATGGCAATTACCCTATTTTCATCAAATGTTTTTGTAAGATTTTCAATTAAAACGGCGTTCATTTATTCACCTTGAGTTAAATCAATTTGAACTGTAGCAGGCATGCCTTGACGCAAGAAGGCGTCAGTGTTATCAACATATACTTTTATTTTATAAACTAGATTTGCTCTAAGTTCTGTTGTTTCAACAGTTTTTGGTGTGAATTCCGCCACAGGCGAGATGTAACCTATATGTCCTTGATATTCTCTTTTTTGTTTTGTAGTGGGGTCAATGCTATCTAGAATGATTTTTGCTTTCATTTTGTGCTTGATGTTTCCAAGTTCTGTTTCATTAACATACGCTCTAATCCAAACTGGATCTATTTTTGTAAGGGTATAAACAAGCTGTCCTGATTGAACATTTGCCCCTTCTTCTTGAATTCTTGTTGTAATTATTCCATTAGTTGGAGAAATTATTTTTGTGTAATCAAGCTTATTTTTAGCAACGTTTTTATTTGAAACAGCAGATAAAAAATCGGCATTTGTTTTGTTTTTGTTGTTTAAATATGTTTGGCACTGTTGTTTTGAAACGATGTTTTCATTGCACAGTGCTAAATTTCTTTCATAAATTTGTAGAGCGTCATTTTTTATTGCTTTTGTTTTTAAAATTTGAGAAACAGAATTGTTATAGTTTGCCTTATAATCTCTATCATCTAAGATGGCTAAGACATCACCTTCTTTAACTGTGTCACCTTCTTCTTTAAGCATTTTTAAAATGTTTCCAGATACCTGAAAGCTTAAATCTACCTGTCTTATTTCAATGTTTCCATATAATTCAAGCTTTGTTTCATCTTTGACGTTTTTACCAAGCTTTATAAAGCCAATTAGTATGACTAAAATTATTACAACTAAAATTGCTATTTTCTTTTTCATAAGCTGCCCCCAACTGCCTTATACAGTGTTATATAGTTAATTATTCTATTTGTTTTTGTTTTTGATGCTTCATTTTGAATGTTTATGTAGCTCACATTTGCCCTTAGGTGCTCTGGTAGCGCTATTGCACCTTGATTTAGTGAGTTTTTAGAGTTGTTGAAATTTTCCTTTTCAAAATCAAGTTTTAAAAGTGTATTTTTTTCTATTTCATTGTCATATTTAATTAAACAAAGGGCGTTATTTACCTCTTTTAAAGCGTTTATGTCTGTTTGTTTGTATTGTTCAAAAAGTTGCTCGTATTTTGCTTTTTTAATTTTTAAATTTGCAACTTTTGTTCCGCCTTTAAAGATGTCTTGTGTCGCACCAGCTAAAAGTGAAGCCAACAATGCTTCCCAAGAAAAGAAATTGCCAGATGTGAATGTGTTGAAGGTTAAAATTCCAAGCAGGTTAAAAGTCGGCAAAAACTCTTTTCTTGCTACTTTAATATCAATCCCTGCTGATTCTAATTTCGCCTCAACAGACATAACATCAGGTCGAGAGAAAATAACATCAGATGAAATTTCACTAGGAATTTCTCCATTATATTCAAACTTTTTAAAATCGCCCAATTTAAAATCTTTAATCTCATCAGGTGACTTAGCGCACAATAACGCTAGCTGAGTAAGAGTTACCTCTTGATGTTTAAGTAGATTATCAAGTTCTATTAATAAATTTTTAAAAGTTTTTTCACTTTCATTTAATTGAGTTTCATTAATAACCCCGTATTTGAATTTTTTCTTGTCAAAATCAAGTATTTGAAGCTGATTTGTAATTTTTTCATTTTGTTTTTCAATTAATTCTTTATTATAAATTGCATTTATATAAACACTAGCAACATCAGCTAATAGCGTTATATACGCCGCTTTCTCGCTTTCTTGTTGCGCTAGATGTTGTTTTTGAGCACTCTTTGTTTTATCTCTGTTTTTAGCCAAAAGGTCAATTTCATATCTTGCGATAAATGGCAGGATAAAAATATTATTATCAATATCAAGCCCTTGCACCTCTGGTGTTTTGAGTCCAAGATAATTGGCGCCCACACTTAAAGATGGCAACTCACGCCCTAGTGATATTCTTGCTTGCTCTTTAAATTCAACACTTTTAGCGCTTGCAATTTTTAAATCGTGATTGTTATTAAGCGCCTCTAAAATGTAATAGTTCAAATTTGCGTCTTGAAACTTTTCAAAAAATTCTAAATTTAACTCTGATTTTTCAAAAGAATAGGCAAAATTTGAACCACAAAATATTATTAATAATAATGTGATAAATATTTTTTTAATCATTTTTTACCTCTTTAAAAACCCCGTCTAGATAGATTTTTAAGTTATTTTTTATAATTTCTATATCATCATTATCAAAATTTTTCTTTTTAAATTGCAAAAGTGAAAAAGTTGGGAAAAATTTTGGGGCGTTAATTTGAGATAGTATAAAAATTGCTTGATAGACTGCTTTTTTGTCATTTTCTTCAATTTCAAAAATACTTGCAATTAATTTTTTAACATATAAAAACATTGGTGTTTTGAAATTAATTTCTTTTAGGTGTTGAGCTTTAATCATAAAACCTAGCATATCACTTGATATATTTTTATAAATAAAATCAACAGCCTTGTCAATTATCATATATAGCATATTAAGTTTATCTTTTTTGCTCAATTGTTCAATGTTTTTATTTAAATCAACAAAATCAGAGAAAAATTTAATTTGACGTTGTGCGATATTATCGACAATTGCTTGATATAATTCTGTTTTGCCCCCAAAATGGTAAGATACCATACAAAGATTTACCTCTGCTAGATTGCAAATTTCCCTAACACTTACAGATTCAAACCCTTTTTGAGCAAAAAGATTCATCGCAGTTGTTAGAATTCTTTGTTTTGAGTTTTCATCAAAACGCTTTTTTTGTGCTTTTTCTCTTTTTTTATTTTGAATTTCATCTATTTTCATACCCTTATTTTAAAACAAACGTTTGATTTGTCAATGGTTAAAAATTCGCCTGTAGCCTAATCGTGTCAAATTATGCAATTTAGCGTAAATTCCCATGTTAATTTATTTTAAATATTGTATTTTTAACACGAAATTTCATTGACAAATGCCCAAAATAAGAAGAAAATATAATAGTCGTCCGCATTAAAATAGGAAGTAAGTTTATGCAAAAGCTAGCTGTATTGGTTTCAATACATACAAATGTAGATATACTTATCTTCACGCTATTGTCTTCTTTGCTTTTGATAGCTTCACTGACATTTATAATAAATAAAACTTCGCCATATAGAGTGGCCTGGCTTGAATATACTAAATTTATTGTTTTACAAGCACTAATGGTGCTTTCTTATTTTATAATTTTATATGCTGGAATTGATGCAAATGAATATTTTAAACTAATTATTTCAGCTCTTTCCCTTGTGTCATTTTACTTTTTGGCAAATACTTCAATTTTATTTTTCAACAAAGATAAAGATGTTCCGGTTTTCAATCCAACTGTATTATTAGTGGCACTTTCTCCTTTTGTTTTGTATTCTTTTCAAATTCCGTTTTTAATTGCAAAACTTGCCGTTGCAATTGCGGCCTCTATTATGTTTTTTACCGCAGCTCACAAGTTGCAACCACCCAAAAGAAAAATGCAAGTCTATACTTTAAGCACTTGGATTTTACTGTTCAGCGTTTTATCTACAGTGTTTTTAAGTGACAATTTTGTGTATAGAGTTATGGATTTTAATTCCATAAATTTCGATGTCCCAGTGATGGTGTTTGGAATTATGTCAGTATTGTCAATGTTTCCAATATTTGCAACCTGGGTTTATCATTTAAAGAAATTTAAACATTTTGAATACGTAAAAACGACAGCAAAAAAAGAACAGACGCTATTTTTAATGTTATTTTTATTTATACATCTTGCTGGTATAAGCTATGTGATGTTATCTACTTCTGCTGAATTTAAGGCATATAAGAAAAACATAGAAGCTGAAACTTCTCTTTCTTCGTTGTTTATTAATGAAACTGATGCAATTTCTGTGTCTAAAGATTATGAAATTATAAGAAACAAAGCATATTACAACATTGTTGATAAGTTAGATAAAATTCACCTTACTTCAAATATTTCTGGGAACCCTGTTCTGTATGTAAAAATAGGCGAAGACAGATTAGCTCCCGTTATGAATAAAGCTATTAAATTAGATGACATTAAAGAGAGTGACCTTTTAAGGTATTCAAACTGGAGCAATAGACCAAAGGGACACTTTACACTTTGGCCGTTTTATGACAAAAAAGAAATTCAATATGTAACAGCCCTTCCTTTGTATATTGATAACGCGAAAAGCCCTTGGGGATACTTATTTTTGGCAGCAAGAAACAAAGAATTGACAAAATTTGTTTCACATAAAAGACTAACATCATTTTCAATTTACGCTCTAGCAATTGTGATATATGTTATTTTAATGCTTGTGCGTCAAAGAATAAGAGAAGATAATTTCTTGTTACAAATTAATGGCGAAAGATTGAAAAAAGCTCAAACACTAGCTAAAGTTGGCTATTTGACAATAAACTTCTCTGATTGGAATGATGAGGTGTCTGAAGAAGTCCATGATATGTATGAAATCACAAAAGACGACATAAAAACTTCTTATCTTGATATGATGATAGAACAGGCAAAAGATGTAGAAAGTGCGAATAAAATAAAAGGCGAGTGTGTAGAAAAACTATTAAATGGCGAGGCTATTGAATTTGAAATTGAAATGTACACAAAACTGACAAGAACACCTAAATGTGTGTATATGAAGATGGTACCAGTGTATGACAGTTTAAATAAAACAATAATTGGTACAGAAGGTACAATACAAGATATTACAGAAATCAATGAAGCTAAGAATTTCTTTAAAAATATTATTTTTGCAAGGATAAAACTCGCCTGCTGTACCTTT
>CAYJMX010000098.1:0-5740 GCA_964371485.1 uncultured Gammaproteobacteria bacterium
TAGATTTAGTTTTATCTGGCGCAAAAAAAAGAAGAAAGCTTGCTGTTATTGCAATTAATTCTATGAACGCTGAACTTACAAACACGCCAAAGTTTACTGTTATAAAGTAAGCTATTGCATACTTGGGCTATTCTCATTCATTTTAAATTTGCTTGCGATATTTTGCGTAAAATAATAAACCATTTTTTCTCTAAGGGTTTCAGGGGTGTCTAAAATTTGCTCAGGTTCAGAAATGATAACAAGAACTTCGTTTTTTGCTGCCATTTTTAAATTGTTTCTTGCTATAGATTCAACTTTTTTAAAACTTTTAAAGCCTTCAATTTCTTTTTTTAATTCTTGATTCCTCTCTTGAGCGCCAGCTAAAAGCTCTTTAGATTTCATAATTTTTGCTTGATATAAAACATTTTTAGAAATGTTTAAAAGTGCGCTGTAGCCAATCTGACAGACGCATAAAATGAGTACGATAGTTAAAAAAGAATGATAAAAACGCACTTTTGTGTTTTTGCGTTTTTGATCTTTAACAACCTTTTGTCTAAGGCTGTCTTTTTCTTTTGATAAAGTTTTTACATTCTCTAGTTGCATAGATTGATTTTATAATACAAAAGATTATTTTTCCACACTATTTTATAAAAAAGAGAAATCGCAACAATACTTGGCTACTTCAATGTTAAGAGAATTATACACTTTATCTTGTGCTTTATTATCATTTAACCATTTAAGCTGATGCAGGGCATTTAGGGCGATAATCTCCCTTTGAGGCATATTATTCTGTGACATTTTTATAATCAAAATCTCATCACACACATTGTTATAAATTAAAATAAACCCATTTGCCCCAACTTTAGCAATTAAATCACCATTTGATTCTCTCATAATAAAGCTATCAAGCCTATCTAGACCACCTATTAAATTAGGATTATTTAGCATTGCATTTTTTATAAAAGAATATTTTTCATTATTAAATAGATTAAAAAACGCAAGCGCTGTTTCATCCATTGAAAGGGCGAAAACAGGGGTATTGCAGCCATCTTTTGATATTGAAATATCCTCAGCGTTTGCTAATTCAATATGTTTTTCATACATCAATTTTTGCAATGGATGATTGTTATCGGTGTAATTTTTTATATCCAAAGAATTTTGAACACACAGTGCTAACATCAAAGCGTGCTTGGCGCTGCAGTTATGATAAATTCGCGCCTCATCCTTGTAATCAGACTTATCAAGAGGATATGCCAGAGGGCAAAGAAGATTTTCCTCTTTTAAATTAATCTTATTTAATATCGATTGAACTAAATCAACATGCATTTTAAGCCCACTGTGAGAAGCGCAAGTAATGGCTATTTCTTTTTCGTTGAAATTAAAAAACTTATGCGTATTAAAATCTGCCATTAAAGAAGATTGAATAGGTTTAGATAAAGAGCGCAAGAAAAATTTTGCATTATTGTCATCGCCAAAAGATTTATTTCTAGAAAAGTTTTTATAATGAATTATGAAACCAAAAAATTCCTCATCAATCACATCATTTCTTAGAGAATATAAAAGTTTTTTAGGATAAATTTGAATCATATTATTCTTTTATGTTTAAAAGTTTTCTAAGTCTTGCTTTTAAAAGGCGGTTTTCTTGTTCTAGTCTTTTTAACTCGCGTTGAAGATTATTATAAACTTGTCCTGCTGTTTCTTGAGATTCAACTTTTAAAGATGCAAGTCCCATACCCATAATAAATCTTTTTTTAGATTCTTCTTTAAACAATAAAATTACTTTAATGTCATTATCAGTAATATATCCCATGCTAATCATTACATCAGCAATTCTTGTATTATTACCTTCTTCATTTAATCTTTTTTGCTCACGAATGGCATTTTCAAGTTGAATGATGGTAATTTTGCCCATACGTTTTAACAGTTCACCAGTTCTTATTTTGCCAGCTAAAAATTGCAGGGTAGCAAGGTTCGCTTCATCATTTGGAATGTCGATAAATTCTTTTTCAATTGCTCTTACAAAAATTGCACACGTTTCAGCAAGTGTCCAAAAGTTTCTCATAGTAATTTCAAAAACATCAAACTGATCACGAGCATTTTCTAAAAATACATAGAATTGATCGTTAAAATTTTCATTGCGCTCTGCTAATTCCTTTTTACCTTTAAATGTAATTTTTGGAATAACAAATTGAAGAGGCTCTTTTGGGCTCAATAATTCTAAGAAATTATCCAACTCATCAGCCAGCATTTGTTCAGTTTTAAGGTAAATTACTTGTCTTACCCACATTGGAAGAGCGTATATATTATTTAAAAATAGTTCTGAGTTTTTTTGAATTTCCACATTTAAAACCTTTTTTGTACTATAATATTAAATTATAACAAAAATAAATAAAATGCACCATTCATGTTGCTTAAAAATATGCAATAATGTAAATAAATAAGTCAATTACTGAAGGAATAAAATGGGAATAGACGGAATTTCAGCTAATCAGCTGAGAATTACACCAGATAATAATTCTAGAGAAAGTTCAAACATTGCTTTTAATATCGCCAATCAAGAGGCAGATAAAAGCATAAATGCGCTTGATAAAAAAGGCTCAATTGATACTGATGATAAAGAAAACACGTCTTTTTCAGCTAAGGCCTCAGGGGGCGAAGAAGAGGAAGAACAAAAAGAATCAGTTGACGAGAATGAAACCCAAGAGCCACTAGACTTGACGAACAAAGAGCTTTATGAAATAAAAGTGGACGAAAATTCTAATTCGCTTACAATATATAATAAAGAGCATCAAAAGGTAGTACAGGAAATAAACCCAAAGGAATTATCAATACTTGTTGATAATTTAAAAAATCCAAGTGGAATAATTGTGAACAAAAGGATATAAAGATGAACCAGTATGTCAAACAATATCAAAAAACTCAAGTAGAAACAGCTTCTAATGAAAAAATATTAATAATGTTATATGATGGCGCGATTCAGTTTTTAAATCAGGCAAAAGTGGCTCTTGGCAATAAAAACTATCAAGAATCAAACAATTCATTAATTGGCGCACAAAATATTTTAAATGAATTTATAAATACAATTGATCCTACACCAAATCCAGAGCTTGCAAACAACCTGATAAGCCTGTATAGATACTTTCTCGATAGATTAGTTCAGGCAAATATTAAACACCAAGTTGAACCAATTGATGAAGTTTTGGTTTTTTTAAAAGACCTAAAGGCTACTTGGGAGCAAGCAATTAATTTGGCGCAAGAAGAGCGCGCTAATATTAGCGCTAGTGCTGCTAAAAGCCAAGGGGTTGATTATTACGACGACGATGAAGATGAAGAAGACGAGGAGGATGACGATGAGTAATAATAATTTTAATCACCTTGAGCTTCTATACAAAAAAGCGCTAAATCTTAATATTCAAATAGAAAAATATATTGAAAATGAAACTTTTGATAAAATTGATGATTCTCTTAAAATAAAAGTCGGAGTCTTAAAAGATATTTTAAGATGCGAAAAAACCTTTAAAGGCACAGATCAAGAAGAACAAAAACGCCTAGAATTAAGACAAGAAGTCGAAGATCTTGAGAAAAAAAATCTTGAATCAATGCAAAACATCCACGGCGAACTAAAACAAGAGATTCACAAGATCAAAAAGGGTAAAAAAATAACGCAGGCATACATGAGCAGAACCACAGAAACAAGATCTACAATAAACGTTGTTGAATAATAATATATGTAACATTTAAAACTTTTATATGATTAAAAAAAGTTTGATGTGGAATATACTATTTATAAAAGGATTTATTAAACTTTAAACAGACAAGGATTTCAAAATGACTATATCGTTTAACGGACTAGGTTCAGGGCTACCAATTAATGATTGGATTACAGCATTAGTTGAAATTGAGATGGAAAAAATCTCTCCTCTTGAAACCAAATATACAGACCTTGAAAATGAACAAATGGTATTCAATGCAATATCAACTTCGTTCAACTCGCTTCAAGGAAATATTGAAGATTTTACTCAACTTATAAATGGCTCAGATAGCGATCTTTGGGGTAAAACGAGTGCGACTTCTTCAGCTAGCGGCTTCTTTGATATAACAACAGGGGCTGGCCTTACAACAGGCTCTCTTGATGTTGCAATCAAACAGCTTGCGACAAACACAGTGGCGCAATCTGTAGCTGGAGTATCTTCTGGTACAACTTCTGATACAAAATACTCTGAAGTTGCAAACGGAGCAGGTGAAGGCGGAACGCTGTCTGTTTATGTTGATAACAAAAGATTTGAAATTGAAATTGACGCCGAAAATGACACACTAGGTGACATCGCTCAAAAAATTAGTGATTCTACTGGTGGCAAGGTGGCTGGATATGTAGATACTGAAGGAAAGTTTAATCTATCATCAACTGGTGGAGAAACAATTTCATTAGGCGCATTTTCTGATACTTCAAATTTCATTGAAACAATGAAATTAACAGGCCAAAGCGGGGCAACACTAACAAGCCAATATGGCTTAAGTGCTTTTTCAACAACTGACAAATTAACATCTGCTGATAGTGGTTTAAAGACTGCTATTACAGCTGGTACAATTAACATTAACGGTCAAGAATTTGAAATAACTGATGAAACAACAATGGGTTCATTAATTAATTCAATCAACCAAAACGCCGACGCTGGTGTTAGTGCAAAATATGACACACTCAATCACAAGCTAGTTCTGACTTCTACAGAAACAGGACAGCAAAATATTAGTTTAGAATCAGCTGATTCTAATTTCTTTGAAGTATTTGGTCTTACTCAAGATGGAGCATTAATTGAAGGCTCTCAAACGCTTGGTAAAAATGCCCTACTATCAGTAAATGGAAATGAAATTATATCGACTTCAAACACTATAACATCAGAAACAACGGGGATTGAAGGCTTAACGCTTGATCTTAAAAAAGTAACTGATGGCACAGACACAGAGAAAACAACAAGTGTAAAAGTAAATGTGGAGCAAGATACAACTGAACTTAAGGATACCTTAAAGGATCTTGTAGATAATTACAATTTAATCGTTGATCAAATCACAGAAGCAACAAGATCTGGTGGTTATGTTGAAATGGATTCAACATTAAGGCAACTTGAAGATCAATTAAGAAATGCTTTTACAGGGTTTAACTCTAATGATGGAGAGTATAATCTGCTTTCACAAATAGGTATCTCGACTGGTAAAGCTGGTCTAGATGCGTCAAATGTGGCAAATAAACTAGAGTTTGATGAAGAAATGTTTGATGAAGCATTTTTAAAAGATCCAAATTCAGTGAGATCACTTTTATCAGAAGGCACAGGCGGAAGTGGCCTTGGCGTTTTTGATAATGTATATAAAGTTTTAGATGCAGCTACAGACCCTATTGAAGGGGTATTTAAGATTAAAGCCGACTCTTACACTACATTGCTATCAAGACAAGATGAAAAAATTAATCAAGCCTATGAAGATCTTGAAGCTTATGAAGCAAGAATTACAGCGCAATATCAGGCGATGGACGCCACTATTGCAAAAATGCAACAACAATATGCAGCGTTTATCAGCTAGATATTTTGTTGTAATTTTATGTAAACATCTTCATATGTAGCAGAAAATGCGATATAATTAAATATATCGGATTTAAGGGGCGTTTAATGAGCGAAGTACAGTTTCACAATGACTTAAAGAGGTTGATTGAAGTTTTACCAAACAATATCAGTCGCCATATTCAAAAAGGTACATTAGATGATGCAAT
>CAYJMX010000099.1:0-4839 GCA_964371485.1 uncultured Gammaproteobacteria bacterium
ACTTGAATTTCACCACGAGAAAGAGCTGGTTTCAAGATATTAGCAGCATCGATAGCACCCTCAGCAGCACCTGCTCCGATTAATGTGTGCATTTCATCGATTACTAATATAATATTTCCAGATTGCCTAATCTCGTCCATGATTTTTTTAAGACGTTCTTCGAATTCACCACGATATTTAGTACCAGCAACCAAAAGTCCCATGTCTAATTGGATAACTTTTTTACCGTCTAAAATATCAGGTACTTCTGAATTAACAATTCTTAAAGCCAAACCTTCAGCCACGGCAGTTTTACCAACTCCAGGTTCACCGATTAATACAGGGTTGTTTTTAGTACGACGAGCAAGGATTTGAATAACTCTTTCGATTTCCTTATCTCTACCAATAACTGGATCAAGTCTTAATTCTTGAGCTGCAAGAGTTAAATCTCTACCAAATTCATCTAAACTTGGAGTTTTAGTTTTCCCACCACCAGAAGATGATGAACTTGTAGTCAAACTAGTTGAAGAACTAGAAGAGCCACTTTGAGATTTAGATTCACCAAGCATTTTAACAACGCTACTTCTAATTTTATTTAAGTCAACACCTAGATTTTCTAAAACTCTAGCTGCAACACCTTCACCTTCTCTGATTAAACCTAAAAGAAGATGTTCTGTACCGATATAATTATGTCCAAGCTGTCTTGCTTCATCCCAAGATAGCTCTAAAACTTTTTTAGCACGTGGTGTAAAAGGAATTTCAACTGATACAAAACCAGAACCTTTGCCAATTATTTTCTCAACTTGTGAGCGAGCCTCTTTGATTGTTACACCCATAGACTTTAAGGTCTTAGCTGCAATCCCTGTGCCCTCACCTATTAAACCTAGCAAAACTTGTTCTGTTCCAACAAAGTTATGACCAAGCTGCCTTGCCTCTTCTTGAGCAAGCATTATTACTCTTATCGCTTTTTCTGTAAAACGTTCAAACATGTTCTAAACTTTCTATAAACTATTTCTTAATTTAATTCTACAATAAAAAAATATTGTTTCAATATGTTAAGAATTATTCAAACATATCGACTCTTTTTTGATGCCTTCCACCTTCATACTGTGTTTCAAGCCAGATTTTCATAATATCTGTAGCAAGCCCTACACCAAGTACACGCTCACCAAGGCATAAAACATTTGTGTCATTATGCGCTCTTGTAGCTTGAGCTGAAAAAGTATTTTCAACCACTGCGGCGCGAATTCCCTTGGTTTTATTTGCCATAATTGACATGCCAATTCCAGTGCCACATGTTAAAATGCCACGATTAAATTCATTACTATTGACAGCGCCACAAACTTCTTTGGCTACAACGGGGTAATCACAGCTGTCTTGTGTGAAGGTTCCAAAGTCTTTGTATTCAATATTGTTAGCAATAAGATATTTAATTAATTCATTTTTTAGGTTTAATCCGCCATGGTCACAGCCAATTGCTATTTTTAAATTCTGCATATGTAAAACACTCCTTATGTTCTATATAATTATATAGCCTTATAAGGAGTGTGTAAATGAGTTTTGATTTTTAATACTAATTAAGGCTTAGTATTAAATCTTCTATTTCGCCATACGAGGCAGAGTCAATGGTGTTGTCACGAAGGCCAACCATGTACGTTTCCATTTTTGCGCGCATGTCTTGTTCTTCTTGTGGTGCACCGAACCAGCCACCATAAACATCATTCATATATGTATCATATTTAACTGCAAGTAGGTTGAGCAATTCGGTTCTATTTTTATGTGAATCAGATTCCGTATCACCAGACAAGGTTATATCATATTGGCCAGATTCATTAACCAAATAGTTCGCAAATTCTTCGTTTGCCTGTCTAACAGTATCAGCGTGCTGTTGCAGTAGTGTAAATGGCTGATTAAGGTCGGCTTCATCATCGCCAATGTTGTATCGAATTTGTTCTGAATATGAGTAATTCTGCGCATGGTATAACGCGTTATTCGCAATTAACATATTATACTCTAGGTTGTAACCATCTTCTGAAGTGAGCAAGAAGTTCTGCGCGTGGGTAATATTGTCAATATCAATTACTGATTCTTCAACGGCACCCTCTAGTTCAAGTCTAGACGCGTGGCCATACTCTATAGCTTGAAGCGCTTCCAATGCTCTTTCAGGACTATGGCCATCTATTTGAATAAGACTATTATAGTAACCACTATTTACATAATTAATGCCATATTCATCATTAGCGCTTATGAGCTCACCAAGCATGTCGGCGTATTCAACAGCTGCAATATACTGATTTCTCTGAGTGTCGTCAAGCGATCTTATATAATCACTATCTGTAGATTCTTCAATTGAATCTACTAACGCTGAATAGTCTGAGAATTCCATTGAAGAAATTTCGTCAATTCTATCATCGATATTAAAATCAACTACTTTACCTGTAAATTCAGTACCAGTGGCGCCCTCTTCAGTGTCACCGCCTTCTGGCAATTCTACCCCGAGGGACGCAGCCATACCAGCTGGTAACCATGAAGCATCTTGTTGGACTATGCCATATTCCCAAGAGTTATTCGTCATTTCATTCATTTTGAAACTAAATGTGCCATCATCATTTCTAGTGGCAACATATTGATTTGCATTATTTTCATTCATTGTAATATTTTGAGTCATAGAAGTAATTTGGTCTATAGATGGCGTTCCCGCAAACATCTTATAAGCTCCGTTTTCACCAACTTCAACTTGATCGCCATCAAGTTTGTAAGTAGTGTCAGTCGATACAGCTAGGTAATAGCCACTTAAATAGTCATCATAGCTGCCATATTCTTTTATACTATAATTATAACTGCCATCAGAAGAATCATATAGCTCATGTAGGGTTGTCGTGCCGTCATCAGATGTCAATGTTCTTTCAATTTGATTTCCATCTTTGTCATACAGCATCATTTCCTTACCATCATTAGTTGTGGTAAATGTTACTGTTTGACCATTTAAATGGTTATATTCTAATACTTCTCCTGCTTCAGGATAAGAATCTAGATTTGCACGAATTTCATCATACTCTTCTTTGCTGATGCCATGAGTTTCTGCATCATTCTCAACTTCTTCCACAATTTCTGGTGGAACAATAGCAGCTTCTTGGCCTTCTGGTGCATCAGTTTTTACAACATTACCCGATTCATCAGTTGTATAGAAATCAGATCCAACCCTATAATATGTAGGTTCTTCATCAGAAGTAATTCTTTCAGGCAGTACAACTTCATCACCTGTGTGCAACTTTAATATGAAATGATCATCATCAGTTGCAATATCAGGGTTTGCTAGTCGTAAAGCTTCAGCGAGTTCATCATACTCGTCACTGTATAATTCAACGTCTTCATAATGGTTAGCTATTATGTGTGAAACTGAACCATTTGTGTATCGTCCATCAGAATTTCTTGAAGTAGAAAATCCTTCAACAGCTGTTGAAACAACACCATCATCAGACACATTTAAAATATCACTATTTGAAAATCCTTCTTTAATTTTAGAGATTTGTTCGTTAATATTGGCGACAAAAGATTGATAACCACCAATTGTTTCAATGCCATTCGATGTCATATCAGATGCGACGTCATGCAGCTCTGTTGCGCTTACGTTTCCAGAATTATCAAAATCAAGCAAGTCAACCATAAAGTCTTCATACATATTCTTTGCTTCATCATTACCTGTTATAGATGAAGCACTTGAGACATCAGAAAAATCAAGGACAATATCATCATCTTCGGCATTTAACGAGGCGCCGTTGGAAATTTGCTCTGAAAATATAGACATATCGGCTGCTGTTGCACTTAAGAGGGCATCGGTTGCGCCGGACACGGCCGCCGAATGCAAGTTGGCATCTTCTTCAAATACACGGTCTCCAGCAGAATCAAAGGCTGCCCTATCTGCAATAGCTTTCTTTTCAAGCATTTTCTCTATACCGCTTTGGATTCTTTTTATTCCATCAAATAACGACATAACATGTACTCCTTGACCTTTTACTTACACTTCATCAATAACAACATCGACAGCTATGTACTTATTCTTTAGAGAAAATGAGACACATTTAACATAAGTTTACAAATGCAAACAAAGTACTAATTGAAATATAAATTTTTTATTGTAAAATCAAATAGTTAATTAGTATTAAAATAAGGATTTAATTAAATGAGCGAAAGAAAATTAGTTGGAACAAACGAAATGTTCAAAAAAGCACTTGAAGGCAAATATGCTGTTGGTGCTTACAACGTAAACAACATGGAAATTCTTCAAGCTATCGCAGAAGCTGCTGAAGAAACACGTTCACCAATCATTTTACAAGTATCTGCTGGTGCTAGAAAATATGCTAACCAAACATATTTAATCAAACTAGTTGAAGCAGCTTTAGCTACTACTACAGTGCCTATCGCACTTCACTTAGACCACGGCCACGACTTTGAAATTTGCAAATCTTGTATCGATGGCGGTTTCTCTTCAGTTATGATCGACGGTTCTAGATTTGATTTAGAAGAAAACATTAAAGTTACAAAAGAAGTTGTAGACTATGCTCACGCTCGCGGAGTTTCAGTTGAAGCTGAACTTGGTAAATTAGCTGGTATTGAAGATGACGTTAACGTTTCTGAAGCTGATGCTAAATTCACTAACCCTGAAGAAGCTGCTAGATTTGTTAAAGAATCAGGATGTGACTCTTTAGCTATCGCTATCGGTACTTCTCACGGTGCTTACAAATTCGCTGGTGAAGCTAAATTAGACTTCGACAGATTAGCTGCTATCAAAAAAGCTGTTAATGAAGCTGTTGGTTATGACTTCCCTATCGTATTACACGGTGCATCTTCAGTTCCTCA
>CAYJMX010000099.1:4849-5709 GCA_964371485.1 uncultured Gammaproteobacteria bacterium
GAACTTGTTGCTAAATGTAATGAATTTGGCGGTAAATTACCAAACGCTCAAGGTGTTCCAGAGTCTATGCTTACTTTCGCTTCTCAAAACGGTGTTGCTAAAATTAACATCGATACAGACTTAAGATTAGCTATGACTTCTACTATTAGAGAATTCTTCACTGAAGAGCCTTCTAAATTCGATCCAAGAGAATACATGGGTCCTGGTAGAACTGCTGTTAAAGAACTTGTTAAACACAAAATGCAAGTTTTAGGAACTGCTGGTCACGCTCAAGACTAATTTATAGTTCTTTGAATATTATTAAAGAGATGGTTATATTTATAATCATCTCTTTTTTTAGCGGATTTTTGGTAGGGCGATAGCCCGTAAGGTGGCGCAAGACGACGCTATATTCAAAATTACATAAACATAAAAAAAGAACCTGTTTTGCAGGTTCTTTTTGATTATCTGAATAGATTTGTATTAACGTTTTGAGAATTGGAAACGTTTTCTTGCTTTTTTACGTCCATATTTCTTACGCTCTTTAACACGTGGGTCACGAGTTAATAAGCCTTCAAGTCTTAATACATTTTTATTTTCTTCATTAGCTTTAACTAAAGCTCTTGAAATACCATGTTTGATAGCTCCACATTGAGAAACGATTCCGCCACCAACAGCTTTAACTCTTACATCATATTTGTCTTGATTTTCAGTTAAAACTAAAGGTCTGAAAACGATCATCTCAACAGCTGGACGGTTACCGATATAGTTTCTTAATGTTTTACCATTAACGAAAATTCTACCTTTACCTTTTACTAATTTAACAACTGCGATAGAAGTCTTTCTACGGCCTGTCGCTTTGATTTCTTTATCCGCCATTA
>CAYJMX010000100.1:0-5679 GCA_964371485.1 uncultured Gammaproteobacteria bacterium
CCCCTGTTATCACATCTAGCATTGGTGATAGAGCAATTATATCTAGTGTTAAAAAGCATTATAAAGCGATACAAATGGCAATTACAAAATCAAGATTTGATGTTACAAAAATTCCAGATGATACTACTCAAGAAGCGGCGTATGTTAAAAACTTTTTTGATAAATTTAACTATGTGAAATATTGCGCTGATGGTCATGGCTGTTGGCCAGATGTTGTGTACAAGGCTAAAAATGGCTCAAGTGGTGCCAACTTAAATGAGCTTGGTATGCCAACAGTCGAGCTTTCAGATGGTTCAATCATTGCAAAAGCTCACTTAGGAATATTTTATGTCGATATAAACGGCGCAGAAGGCCCAAATATATTGGGCAGAGATTTATTTATGTTTGAACAGCATTATGACTATACTTCTAATACTATGAAATTTCTTCCATATGTAGAAAGTACCAATGATTGCTACGAGGCATCAGGACTTGCCTATGGTGCGTCTTGTTCATATTGTGCGATATTTGATAATTCTCTAGACTGCATAATACATAGTGACGCAGTTCGACCCAATTAATGAATCATTTTATGTAAAAAACCGACTTGGATTTTAAACTAAAGGAAAATATATGAAAATGAAATTTAAAGCTTTTACACTTGCAGAGATTTTAATCTCACTTGCAATAATCGGTGTGGTTGCTGCGATTGCCACCCCTGTTATCACATCTAGCATTGGTGATAGAGCAATTATATCTAGTGTTAAAAAACATTATAAAGCGATACAAATGGCAATTGCAAAATCCAGATTTGATGTTACAAAAATTCCATCCAACAATGCTGAAGAAGCAGCATATATTAAAAACTTTCTTGATAAGTTCAGCTATGTAAAATATTGCGCTGATGGTGATGGCTGTTGGCCAGATGTTAATTATAAAACCAGAGGCGGGAGTACAGGATCGAACTATAACACTCGCGGCTTCCCATCGATTGTGCTAGCAGACGGCGCTATTCTTAGTCTGAATCATTATAGTACAAATTATACAATTGATTTTTATATAGATATAAATGGTAATGAAGGACCTAACCAATTTGGAAGAGACTTATTTATATTTGAACAATATTTGGATCCAACTGACTACAGAACTGCAAGGTTTGGACCTGAGACAATTTCTGATGACTGTGACAGTCACTCCAATACAACTGGATGGTCATGTTCTTATTGCGCTGTTTTTGATAACTCCCTTGAATGTGATGTGCCTCAAAGATTTACCGGCGGCGGTACCTAGATAAGGCTATAAACAAAAAGAGCTAAGTTAATTCTTAGCTCTTTTTTAATGTTTAAAATATCTTTTAAATTAGATTTCTTTAATGAATTCTTTTAAAAGTTTAACAAGTTTTTCACCTGCGATTTGACCCATTTCAACCACTTCAGCGTGATTTGGGGCAACTTCAGATAATCCAGCGCAGAAGTTAGTAACTAAAGAGATACCAACCACTTGCATATCGCAATATTTCGCTATAATCGCTTCTGGAACTGTTGACATACCAACAGCGCTTGCACCCATTAGACCAAACATTTTAATTTCTGCTGGTGTTTCATAACTTGGGCCAGTAACTGCGCAATATACACCTTCAAAAAGCTCTGTATTAGATTCTTTCGCTAGTTTTTTAACTAAATCTCTTAAATCCTTAGCATACAAATCGTTCATTGAAGGGAAACGAGTTCCTAAAGTGTCGTCATTTTTACCAATTAGAGGGTTTGTGCCCATAAAATTGATATGATCATTAATTAACATAATGCTTCCAGGTGGCATATCTTTTTTAGCTGACCCTGCGGCATTTGTTAAAATAACAGTTTTAGCGCCTAGTTTTTTGAATATTTTAATTGGTAATGTTGTAGATTGCAGGCTGTGACCTTCATAGAAGTGGAATCTGCCACAAGCTATAACACATTTTTTGCCATTAACTTCGCAAAATAATAACTCGCCTTTGTGTCCTACAACAGCCGATGGCGAGAAGCCCTCGATTTCAGAATAAGGAATTGTAATCCCCTCTAATCCTTGTGTGAAGCCACCAAGGCCAGAACCTAATACTATTGCAACCTCTGGCTTGAAGTCGCCGATTTTGTTTTTAATGAAATCTAGTGCTTTTTGCATAATTAACCTACCAATCCACTGTCGTCTGATTCAGATGCTTTTACCATAATAGCGTGTTGTACTGGTTTTTCTTTTTTAATTGCTGGGTCAAATGACATTTCAAAGTCATAACCAAAATCATCTTTAGATTTTTTCATTTGTGATTCATCAACTAATTTTTTAGCTAGTTCAATTAGTTCATATACAAGCTGATATCTATTAGGTGTATTTTCGTTTAAATCCCATGCTATTTTTGTAATTTGGCTCATAAATTTTCTCCTTATAGGATTTTATAATACTATGCAAATTGTGCTTATGCAAGAAAAATTTATGCCTTATTGCTTAAATATTACTTATATAGCATATCTTGTTGTACTGCGCTCATATCTTTAAATAAATCAGGCGCATAAAGCCTCAATAGTCCATCAATAATTCCCACATCATTTTTATCATACCTTGAAATCCTTGTGCTTTTTTTTGTTTCTCTATCAGCTTTATCAAGCTCGCTTATCTCATTTATCCTTTTTGTTCTATAGCTTCTCATCATCGATCTTGGAATTGAAGTGCCCTTAAAATACTCTTTTTGTGAGGCCAGTTCAAGCCTTTCAATTCTCGATTGGGCACTTTCATTGTGAAAATTTTCTTTTAATAAATAGTCTTCTAACCTTTTTAATCTGTAGCTATCAGATTCAAAAATCGCCGAATTTTTAAAGTGCCTTTTTTCAATTTGAGCCACTTTTTTTGATTGTTCTTTTGTAAAAATAGTTTTTTTAATTTGCGATTTTGCGCTTTCAATATCTTGTTGGGTTATGAAAAATTCGTCACTAGCAGATGCGAAATTAAAATTTATAAAACAAAATAGTAATAGTATATATCTCAAAAACCAATCCTAAAAAACTGTCGCGCAACTTTATTTTAGTTTGATTTTTGTATATTTAACTTACGCCAAAAGGTGAAGATATGATTGATGTTAATTATTGTAACAATGAGATTTATAATTTTAATGTTTAGTCTAAAAAAACCGATATAATAAAAATACATAGTATTTAGTTAGTGATTTAATGAAAAGATTCTCGATATTATTTGCATTTGTGTTCATAGCGTGTTTTACGCTAAATGTCTGCATCGCCGATGGGTTTGAAAAAATTACAAGCAACCCAACAATTTCTGCTTCATTACGAGCACTTTTAACTGTAAATAGATCAGATGTTATTTCAATTTTAAACGGAAATAATGCCACAAAACAGCCCATAAGAGTTATGTTTAGAAACATGGCAATGTATGGAGCGGCTGATTGTGAGGCGCTTACAACTAAAACAAGAAGCGGTTCTTTGGTTATTTTTATTAACGAACAGCACAAAGATGCGCCAGTTGAGGCCATTGCGTGTTTAATCGCACATGAAAGTCAGCACCATACTTTCACAAGCACAAGAGCTGAAGAGTTCAGAGCTTGGGTGTCTGAAACAACCACGTGGAACGCATTTGTCAGAAAAGATAAAACTGTAGCATACAGCTCACATCCTCTTGTAAAACGTGAAAATTACATTGCAAAATTATATGTTAAACAAGATGGCGCTCAAGCAATTAAATCTATAATTGCTAAAAATCCTGTTTATAAGAATTATCAAAATTAATATTTTTCTTCAAATTCTTTTAATAAATTTTCTGTTTCTTCAGATTTATCTGAACGTTTTTTTGTTTCTAGTTCATAAAAGTGTGTAAAACCTTGTTTATAGGCCTTCACAATTGCTTTTGAGAATTTTCTAGCGCTTGAGAAGTATGATGTGTGAGAAACAAAAAACGGGAAGGGAGAGCCTTCATCAGATTTATCAAAGTAAAATCCGCCGCCAGCTTTTGTTTCTTGCCCCGTGATTTCTTTTGTTTCTTTAAATGTAAGGTTCTTTGAAATTGGAATTGCAAGAGGATCATCGGCGAAATTGACATTCATATAAAACATATCATTTTCAATAATATGTTCAAAAGCAAGGGTTCTTACTTGTTCAGTTTTATATTTTGGATTTGTGAAATCTGAGAAAAATAAAGCCGTTGGATTGGCATAGTTTACAACCCCAAGAATGGTATCATCTGGCGCACAGCGCATTTTTGTATAATCATTTAATGATTGAATATTTCTTTTTAAGTGTCTATGATTTGAATTGGCAACAAGTCCACCTGTCATATTATAAGTAATTACATCCGCCTCAAAAAGGGCGTCCATACAAGTTTTTTCAATACCAAGGTCTGAAAAATCCTTTTGATGAAGATTTTCAACATCTAATTCTTTTTGAATAACGGCAATGTCTATTACTGGCATTTTCATTAAAAAATATTCATATGTAACAAAAGTCCCTGCGCTGTAACCAAAGAATACAACCTTGTTTCCTTCTTTTTTGGCGTCCATAACTTTTTTATGAAGCATATCGATAACAGGGCTCATATTTGCATATTTTGAAATCCAAATGGCATCATGGAAGCATTCTGCTATAAATTTTCTTGTAAATTGTGCGATTCTAGGGCTTACTCTATCAAGCAATCCAATCTCTTGCTCTAGAGCATCTAGATAGCTTTTTGATAAATCACCCCAATATAAAAACTTTGGTTCTTCATTTATTTCAAGACTGCCGTTTTTAAGCAGTTTTTTATGCATAAATTCATCTTTAACTATTTTATTTTTTAAAATTGGGTGCAATTTGTTTATGCCATCATAAAACCAAGTTGCCATTTTTTCAGTGTTAGTGTTTGATCCGTTAATGTATATAAAATCTATTTTTTCTTGTGCTGATGCGATATTTGCGCCAAATAAAATTGCCAAAAATGCCAGTAATAATATTTTTTTCATTATCCCGATTGCTCCTTAAAATAAAAGAAACTTTACACGGGGAATTTTGTTACCTGCCAAGAAAAGCAGGTGGGTGAGTGCCTCGCCATTTCCGTTTCCTTAGTTGCATTAAGCATAAGGTATACTTCACTTAGCTATTATCAGAGCTTACTCTCCCTATTTATAAAATTGAAGGAACAAAATTAGCACCCGCATAAAGTCAATTACATTTTAGCATAATTTTTAAATTCTATCAAAATAAAAATCCCTTTTAAATAAAAAGGGATAAGAATAGAAATTACAGGGAGAATGGTGTTTTAAAATATTTTATGCGTATTTTGCGTTGTCAATTTTTATAAAAATTTCATCAATAATATCACTTGTAAGCCCAAGTTGTGCGCCCATTAAATCTATCATTGGGTTTTTTCTCTCTAAAATTGTGCAAAGTTCCCACTCAAGTTGTGCTTGCTCGTTACTTGAAATTAAATCTTTTAAATCTTGATAAGACACATTAAGCTCTTGCAGTTCAATGGCGAATTCTCTTTTTGTTACAAACATTGCGCCCACTTTTTCTTTTTGGGCAAGCTCTTGTTCTTGTTCAAAATTCGGGTTAATAATCGCCTCGTTGTTTTTTATAATTTCATTGTTTTCTAAAGCGTATAATCCACCTTGCGTTTCTTCAATTCTTAATTTCATTTGATGATTGTAAAGTGCTATAAAGTCCGCTCTCTCTTGAAGTGTGT
>CAYJMX010000101.1:0-5584 GCA_964371485.1 uncultured Gammaproteobacteria bacterium
CATCGCTATCAATGTCATATATTTTTTTATGAAACTCAATTGCTGTAAACTTTTCACCCTTGTTTGTGTAATATTTTGCAAGTTCAAGTAATACATCTTTGTTGTCTTTTTTTATATTATGGGCATAATTGAATTCAACAATCGCTTCATCCAGCCTATTTTGCGCTTTATAGCAATATCCCCAATAATAATGCGACATAAAATTATCATCTTGAGCTTCAGCTATAAGTGCTTTCATTTGGAATGAAACCGCATCTGGACCAATTATTGCCGTGTATTTTTCAATTTCTTCTTGAGCTTTTTTAAAATCTTTTTTATTAAAGCTGTATTGAGCGCAAAGAGTGTGATATTTTGCAAGACGATCCTTGTTTTCTTTTCTGTGGATATTTTTTTCAGCTATCATCTTATCTAAATATTCCACAGCTTTTTCGTTTTCTTCACTATCTAGTAAAATCTTTGCCTTTAAATAATTATCTGTGGCGCACTCTAGTGCCCTAGTGTAGTCATTTAATTTTAAATAAATATTAGCTAAAGTATTTTTAAAAAGGTCATTGTCGAATTTTTCAACACCTTTTTTTGCAATAGAGACAGCACTTTCAAGAGAACCCTCTTTTGCGTATAGTTCGATAAGTTCGATGTGCGCCATTTCATTTGTTGAACTTATTTCAATTAATTTTGTAAACTCATCAATTGCCTTTAAGTTTTTGTTTGAAATTTTATATAATCTCGCTAGTTTTTCTAAACCTATTTCATTTGTTGAATCCAAATTTAGCGCTTTTTTTGTATCATTTATGGCGTGCTCTAGTTTACCTTGTGCGATATTAAAATTTGCCCTTGTAATATAATATGTGAATTTATCACGCGATAAGTATAAATCCATAAGTTGAGAGAGTGCAACCTCGTCGCCTGGGTCTTTTTCAACAATTGTATTATATATTTCTATTGCTTTATCTTCATTTCCTTGAATAAGTTGTTCGCTTGCGTTTTGGTGCAAAATGCTTGTATCGCTCATTTTCTCTCCTTAAATATACATTTTAGCCAAGTCTTCACAGTGCTTGAAGGCTCTTTTTAAAATAAATTCTGACGCCATTTTGTTGTCATATTTTACTGTTCTATGTTCAATATGATAATCATCTTTATTATTAATTTTTAAAATTGCCCAATAAGGCATTTTGTCCTCAGTCATAGATCGCCCAATTGAGCCCACATTTACTACCGTTTTTCCACTGTTTAATGAATATCCACAGGGGATATGGGTGTGTCCGCAGAAAATTAAATCAGCGCTTGAATCCTGAACCATTTCTTCGACTTCATCTGGCGATAGTGTTGGATAGATATTCTCATCTTGTCTTCTTGGGCTGCCGTGTACGAGTTCAATTTTTAAACCGTTAATTTCAACAGTCTTTTTCTCATCAAGATTTGCAATAAAATCAACATATTTTTTATCAAGCATTTTTACATCCTCTTTTAAAGAATGCGCCATATGAGGTGCTACCGCTTCAACTTTTGAAAATAGTTCTTCGCTGTAAAGCGCTATCATTTTATCAGTGTTACCTTGAATGATTTCAAAATTGTCTTTATATTTTTCTTTTAAATTAAAAATGCGCTCGCCCATTAAATTTGGGTCAATGCCTGCCATAAAAATGTCGCCTAGGCAAAATATTTTGTCTGGATTTGATTTTTCAATCGCCTCAATAGCGTTATCAAATGCAAGATGATTTGCGTGTATGTCTGATATAATTGCAATTTCCATGGTATGATTTTAGCATAAATAAGTGAAATTTAAAATGCATAAAAAACAGATACAAATCGGAAATATAAAAATTGGAAATGGTGCCCCTATTAGTGTTCAGTCTATGACAAACACTAAAACGGATGACATAAAAGCAACATTAAATCAGATTAATTTATTACATGATGCGGGTTGCGAGATTGTTCGCCTTGCGGTTTTAAATAATGATTGTGCCGTAGCACTTAAAGATATTGTAAAAAAATCTCCAATTCCAATAGTGGCCGATATTCATTTTGACTATAGGCTAGCTATTTCAGCTATGGAATCAGGAGTAAGTGCCCTGAGGCTTAACCCAGGGAATATTGGCAGGGAGGAATTTGTTAAAAAAGTCGTAAGTCTAGCTAAAAAAACCAATACTCCAATAAGAATCGGGGTTAACGCTGGTTCATTAGAAAAGCATTTGAATGAAAATAAAGAATTATCAATTGAAGATAAGATGATTAAAAGCGCACTATCGCATATAAAGATATTGGAAGACAATGATTTTGATTTGATAAAAGTGTCGTTGAAGTCGTCTGATGTAGTGTCGACCATTAAAGCGTATAGAAAAATATATGATTTAATTCCATATCCTTTGCATATTGGACTAACTGAAGCAGGAACCCTAAAGGGTGGGCTAGTGAAGTCATCAATTGCAATTGGTTCGCTTTTAAATGATGGAATAGGTGACACTATAAGAGTTTCTTTAACAGAAGACCCTGTTGAAGAGATTAAAGCGGGGTATGAGATTTTAAAAGCTCTTAAATTAAGAGATAAAGGAGTCAATTTTGTGTCTTGCCCTACCTGCGGTAGATGCCAGATTGATTTAATATCACTTGCCAAAAAAGTTGAAGAAGAATTTGCCTTTGTTGATAAAAATATAACAATTGCCACGATGGGATGTGCCGTTAATGGTCCAAATGAAGCCAAAGAGGCTGACTTTGGAATAGCAGGTGGAATTGATGAAGGTTATATTTTTAAGAAAGGTAAACTTGTTAAAAAGGTAAAACAAGAATTTTTGTTGGAAGAATTTAAAGCTATTGTTAAAGATGAGTTAAAAATTTAAATCTTGTGATGTATAATTCAACTAAATAGTTGGTTAAAAGCTAGTCATAATGTATAATAATGATTAATATAACTATAAGGAAAATATTATGAAAAAATTAATTATTTTAGCTGCTGCATTATTTGCGATATCTCCTTGCTTTGCTTACCTTGAAGAAGGCCACACGGCTGATGTTTCAAGAATGCAAAAGATGGATTATTCGCAAGCCTGCTTAAAAATTATCGATAGAGAAACTTCGCACGCCAGAGGTGAGGGACAAGGAATTAATACATACTACAAGCCATATGAGCCTAAGAACAAGCTTACTGCTTTTTATCATAAACTAAAAGTGTATATCGACCCAGCTCAAGAAGATTATGATTTCGGACACCGTGAAAATAGTTTCACAAATGGACTTTTTGAAATGAATGAAGACTACACAAAATACTCAACTCCAAGTGTTCAAAAAGAAGTTTATGTTGAAGAAAATCTTTAATTAAAAGATTTTAATTAAACAAAGAGCAATAGATAAAATTGTAAATATAAAGAGGATTGAATAATTTAGTTTGGTCCTCTTTTTTAATGCTATTTTTTTAATTATTTCTTTAGAAGTTGGTCTTTTGTGAAGAATTTTGATGAAGTTAATTATGGCTATAAGAACAATGGTGTTAGATATGCAAATTAAAGAAAGTGGCAATATGCCCCACAGTCCAGCATTTGTTAATGAGAAAAACGCATAGATTTTTGCATTTAATAATACAGATGGAACGATGCCTGCTATAACAAGTAGAGCTGTACTTAAAAATATGGAATAATATTTATTTGTGTAGCCGATTGAAGAAAAGTCATTAAAGTGAAGCCCTTTTCCACTTAAATCTTTTATTGCTCCAGCGCTTAATATTGCAAAAAATACTAAAAGGTATGAGATTAAATTGTAGTATCCTGCAAAGTTTGTAGGACCAGTTTTTACAAAAAACAAAAAGAGGATAAATGTGAAATTGTATATGTTGATTTTTGAAATAAAGTCTGCAAAATTTTTCGAGTTATAAATGTGTATGGCGCACAGTGGCAACAGTACTGTAAAAAGTGATATAAAAAGCCCCTGAGGCATACTTTTAATTAAAATGTAATTCTCGATTACAAAAAAGCTTGCCACAATATAGGCGTATAATATTACAGTGTTTGAAAATATGAGTGATGCAAATTTTAGCCTACTGTGATTTTCTTGTTGAAAAGGAACTAGCGCCAACAGCCCACCTTTAGTTAAAAGTGCGATCATAAAAAGTATTTTTGATAAATTATTCAACGCCTCATCTGCAACTTGAAATCCATTTGAAAAACCGTACGACAGTATCATTAGTGTGCTTGATATGATTGAAAAAACAAGGTATTTATAGGAACTGAACAGATTTAATCTGTCTTTTGAACTTATTCCCATAAATAAAGCGCAAAGCGTTAGTGTTTCAAGTGACAATAAAAATATAGTAAAATCATTTTGGACAATTAAAATATTAAGTGCAAGGGCACTTAGTAGAAAAAACGAATTTAAATAACAAGTTCTGTGTCTATACTTTTCTATATATTTTTTGCAAATTAAAAATGCCAAAAGAATAATCAAATCGCCCATTAGGCATAAGAGTATATTTATCCCATTGAGTGCAATTTTGCTGTTTGCAAATTCCAATATACCTATTGAAGCTGGATTTAGAAAGCTGAAAAATAACACCCCTTTTGCTATGATGGCAAAAATTAATGATAAAATTGTAAAAATAGATGAAAAAATATGCGAACCCTTTTTAATCAAGCCTGAAATAGAAAAATTAAAAATTGATGCAACAAGTAAAATTCCTATTGGTAAGAGATGAATCAGTGATTTTTTATAAATAATTAAGCTGCTTAAGTTGTCCATTTTTCCTCTTTTAATTAAATGATGTCATTATCATATTTGAATACTTTGTTATCTGTGTTGATATTTGATTTATACATAGTGTTAACACCACTATTGTTGTAGTCATTAATCCATAGGTGATAATTTTTGATTTTGATAATCCTATTGTGCGCTTTTGTTCTTCAAAATTTGATTTCAAAAACATGTGATGGAAATTTCTCATTAGATAATACGCACTCAATAAAAGTGCTACAGTAGCAAATATTGCAAAAGCCCAGTTTGCAAGCTCGTTAAAGTTTTTATTTGAAAAGCAAGACAATATTATTGAACCTTTTGCAAAAAAGTTGTATGAAATTGGCACAGCACAGGCTAAAATTGTAGATAAAAAAGCAAAAATAGTTAAACTTTGCGACTTGCTCAATATATTTCCCATAAACTTTAACTTTGTGGTCTTAAAAATCAGAACAGCTTCGCTGTAACAGAAAAACAAGCATAAGTTTATCGTTAAAATCGAAATGATATTAATGACAAAGCTGTTTATCCCTAGTTGTGTAGAGCTACAAATTGGCAAAAGTGCCAAATTTGCTTGCGAGATAAAATAATATGCAAAGGATTTTCTTAAATCCACTTCTTTTGTCGCCAAGAGTATGAAATATATTGCTGAAGCCAATAATAAGATTGAAAACTTTGGCGCCAGCAGGGTGAATGTTGGGTTGAAGGCATAAAATATAAAGTTTATAAAGAAGTATGCCCCTATGAAAAACTCTCCAAAGATGATAATTGAAAGAGCGGGGTTAGATTTTTCTATTACTTCAAATTGCGCTTTGTGTATCAAGAAGAAAGGTATTTTTAAAGATGTAAAAAATATTCCTGGTGTATA
>CAYJMX010000102.1:0-5526 GCA_964371485.1 uncultured Gammaproteobacteria bacterium
GATTTCAAACATTATGAACTATCTAGAAGAACAAACAATCGGGGTAAAAGAGCGCCCCACATTAAACATTTTGGAGCAACAACTTTTTAAAACGACATATTCAAATAATACCGCCTCAAAAAGAATTGAAAACCTCGAAAGACACATACTTGGTGCTAATCAGCAAGGAGATTTAATCACAAGATTAAACACCCTAAAAACAGCAAGCACAAGTACAAATTCAAACACAATACCAAGCTATGTTCCAAATGTACCAAATTATTATCAAAACACATATCCAAATAATTACGCCTACAATCAACAACCACAAGAAAAAACGGGAATAAAAGATACTCTTAAAAATGTTTTTAATGTGTTTCAAAAAGGACAACCAACGGGGTATGAACCGCCAATTTATCAGCAAAATTATCCAAATTATTCTCAACCATATCCTGTTAATACTAATAATTACGGGCAATATTACCCTAATGGCAACGCACAAATGCAATATTACCAGCAACAGCAGCTACCGCAACCGTATTATAAATCTTTTTATGATGCACAATCAGGCAATGAAATGTATTATGATAACGGTGAATACAGAAAAGATTTGCGCTCAACAGGTGGTGGTTTAGGTGTTCAAATAATAAATTAAATTATAAAAAATATTTGAATTAAAATGGATTTAGATGAAAAACTTTAAATCCACTTTAATGATTTTAATATCGGTTCTATACGCTATAGGAGTGGCGTCTTACATTGAAAACAAGGCGATTCCATTCGGGCTTATTCTGCTTTTAATTTTAACCCTATGTACGTATTTTAAAAAATTAAAACTAAAATATTCAATAATATTGCTTTTAAGCTTTGTTGTTGGAAATTTGAATATGAACCTGCAAACAAAAGATTTTGACAAGCTGACAGGGATAAGAGCCAACGATGTTAGCCTTGTGGGACAAGTTGTTTCTATCCCAAAAATCAGCAACAACAACACAAGGTCTAAATTTTATTTAGATGTAGAAAAATCAGAAATTAAAGGTACAAAATATTCCTACAAAAGCGCAAAAACCATTGTCACAATAAACGATGAGTATCACAGGTTTGACAAAATTCAAATCGGGGACACAATAAAAATAAAAGGAAATTTAAGGCCAGTTAAAAGTGCTAGTAATCCCTACCAGTTTGATTACAACAAATATTTAAAATACCAAGACACCTTCAGTGCACTATATTGCGAAAGATTTAATTATGAAATTTTAGAAAAACCAAACAAAATTTCCAACCCGAAAGATCTTTGGTGGCATATAATTCAGGGGCTTGATAATAAAAGAAATGAAATCATAGAGAAGCATTCCAAGATTGTAAAAAGTCCAGAATTAGAACTATTAGGCGGAATTGTTTTTGGTGATGATGCCATAAACCCGACAGATGAAATGAAACAGAGTTTTATAAATTCTGGCCTATCGCATATTACAGCAGCCAGTGGGTTAAATGTCGCTATTATTTTTGGAATCTGGTGGTTTTTGGCAAATTTTTTAAAAATACCAAACACTATAACAATATATTCTGGAATGTTTTTTGTAGTTCTATACACCTTTATGACAGGCTTTCCACCTTCTATTTTAAGAGCAAGTATTATGATCTTATTTGTACTTATTGGTAAATTAATAGACAAAGAATCAAATACAATTTCTTTAATATTTTTTGTGGGACTTTTAATGTTACTCATTAACCCCAAAATGTTTTGTGACGTTGGTTTTCAACTATCATTCATTGTTACTATTGGTTTAATATGCACAGTTGAACCTATAGTGTTAAAGTTTGAAAAACAGAATAAAAAATATCTTGAAAAATTTAAAAAATCACCAAGAATAATAAAGTTATTTTCTTCAATGTTCTCACCTGTCTCAATAATAGGCTTAATTCTTGTCCCACTTGTGGCACAACTTTATGTGGCTCCTCTTCAGATGTATTATTTTAACACACTTGCACCCTACAGCCTTTTTGCAAACTTGTGCATTTTGCCATTTATTTCAATAGTAAGCTTCTTGGGTTTTATTAGTTCAATTTTAAGCTTAATTAGCGATAAAATTATATACCTTTTTGACTATGCTATGCTTCCATTTTTAACAATAATAATAAATATCTCAGACTATTTTTCAAATATCAAAGATGCAGTTAAAAACGTTGGTGAAATTAGCGCCCTTACAATGTTTTGCTATTGGGGGATTTTAATATTTCTTGTTGAAAATATAAAAAGAGATTTTAAAAATAAATATTTTAAAATTGCAATTTTAGGGTTAATTGTAATTTTATCTTTTAGTCTTATAAAAATAGAGCGCAAAGACTTTGAAATTATCACTTTTGATGTTGCAAATGCTGATAGTTTTTTAATAAAAACATATGATAGAAAATATATTTTAATAGACACGGGAAGAAAGCCTTATAAAGGAGTGTCTAGTGCTAAATCTATAATTGGAGAATATCTTAAAAATAAAAATATAAAAGAGCTTGAACTTCTTATTATCACTCACTTTGACATAGACCATTCAGGTGGAACAGTGGATATTTTAAACGATTACAAAGTGAAAAAAATCTACACTCAAAACCCACACTTTGAAGATGAAACTACAAAAGAAATTTTAAATTTAATAAAAGAAAAGAAAGTAGCACATCACATTGCAAGGGACAATGAAATAATATATCAAGAAAAAAACTTAATTGTTAAAACTCACTGTGCAGATTTTAAAATAGATGACATTGGTGCATCAAAATTAGACAATGAAAATTCTATAATAACTGAAATAAACGCAAAAGAAACAACGGCGCTGTTTATGGGGGACGCTGGAGAACTTGCGTATAATAAAATTAGTCACAATTTAGATAAAGTGAATATATTGAAAGTAGGGCATCACGGAGCTCAAAATTCTATTAGCAAGGATATGCTTGAACAGCTAGATCCAAAATATGCAATAATTTCTGTTGGACACAATATATACGGACACCCACATCCGAGCACCATGTGGCATTTAAAAAATGACACCGACATTAAAATATTAAACACAAAATTGCACGGCGCGACACAATTATCAAAGTGTAAAAAGGGTACTTGTACAGTAAAATATTACACGCTATAAAAAATAATATTGCTAAGCACAAAAAAAAGAGCTATACTTTATTTATCCCTAGAAACCAAAGAGGTGAATATGAACACTATGCAAAATAACAATGAATGCCCATGGCTTACTTTTAGAATACAGAATCAGGACTTTGCAATAAATAGCGAAAAAGTAATGTCAATAACGATATTGCCAGAAGAAATCACGCCCATACCAAATACTTCAAATCACATAAGGGGTCTTTTGAATCTAAGGGGTTCAATTATCCCACTTGTTAACACAAGGAGTCTTTTTCAAATGCCAGATGTTGACGAGGAAGTTAAGGCATTTAAAAAACTTATGGCTACTCAAATTACAAACCACAGCGCTTGGGTCAATAGTTTAATTGAGTCTGTTGAAAAAAATGTAGAATTCACAGGGGTCATAAACCCTCACTTGTGCGAATTTGGGGTATGGTATGACAGCTTTAGTACAAATAATATGTCCCTTAAAACCCATTTTAAAAAAATTGAAATTCCACACAAGGAACTTCATAATGCTGGGGCTGAAATTAAAGAACTTATGAGAAGCAACTCTCAAGAAGACAAAAAAATGGTTCAAAACAAACTTTCAGTACTTGAGAATACAACAATTGTACAGCTTAAAGCACTACTGGGTGAAGCCTCTGACATTTTAAAAAACAGCTATAGAGAAATGGTTGTAGTGCTTTCAAGAGGAAATCAAAAACTAGGATTAATAGTAGATGAGGTTGTTTCAATTGAGGCGCTCTTATCCCTTACTACGGAATCTCAAATTGAATCTCTTGAAAATAACGACTATATCGTAAACGTTGCAAAATCAGACAAGTCAGACGATTTAATTTTATTGCTTGACGAGGATATGATTATTGATTCATTAAAACAACATAGCGAAAAGCTTATCAAATCAGAAGAAACACTTGTTTAAAAGCTTATTTCCTCTATGAGTTTTTCATCAGCTTCAAAATTAGAATACACATTTTGAACATCGTCATGCGATTCAATTTTATCCAGCAATTGTAATATTTTTTTTAAAATTGCAACATCTGTTATTGCGATATTATTTGTCGCAACGCGCGTTAAATCAGAATTATCAATTTTATAACCGCATTTTTCAAGCCCTAAAAGCGTGCTTTGAAAATTTGCAACAGTTGTTATCACTTTGCAACAATCCTCTTGCTCAATAACATCTTTTGGGTCAAATTCAACAGAATCTTCAAATAATTTTTCAAAATCGCAATCTTTGATAAAAATTTCACCAATAGGTTCAAACATAAAGCCCACACAACCATTTTCGCCCATATTTCCGCCGTATTTTGTGAAATAACTTCTAATATCACCAGCTGAGCGATTTTTATTATCTGTTGCAACTTCAACAAAAACCGCAACACCACCTGCGGCGTATCCTTCATAGCTTATTTCTTCAAAGTTTTCACACGCAAGCTTGCCACAGCCTTTATCTATCGCGCGTTTAATTGTGTCATTTGGAAGCCCGCCAGCTTTTGCTTTATCAACAGCAGTTCTTAATCTAAAATTTCCATTAAGATCAGCCCCGCCCATTTTAGCTGCCATAATAATTTCTTTTGAAAATTTTGCAAAGCTAACGCCTTTTTGAGCGTCTGTTTTTGCTTTTTTGTGTTTAATATTTGCCCACTTAGAATGTCCTGCCATATAATTTCCTATTTTTTGTCTTTTGTATTAAAATTAACATATGAATAATGAAGTTACAAGAATAGATTTTATAAGAGAATTAATCAAGGATTGCAGATATGAAGATGCAATGGAGATGATTGAGGCGGCTTTTATACAAGAGCCAGAAAATTATGAATTGTACTATGAAGCAGGAAGACTTGATTTTGAACTTGGTAATTATCTTGATGCCATTGCAAACTATGAACAACTCTTAGAGCATCATCAAAGTGCGATTATATATTTCAATTTAGCTGAAGCGTACAGTGCTAATGATGAAATCGATAAAGCTATTGGTGCGCATTTAAGGGCGATTTCAGTTAATGAAAAGTTTCCTTTTTCATATAAAAAACTAGCCATGTTATTTATGGCAAGGAATGATGTGGAATCCGCTATTGAATATTTTAATGACTATATGGAGCTAGACATCACAGAAGATGAAAAGCAAAGCGTTAAAAAAATCATAGAGAGGCTTGAAAAATAATGAAAGTTAAGTTATACACAGTTGATTATTGTCCATATTGCAAAAGAGCTTTATCTTTTTTAGATGAGAAAAACGTTAAATACGAACAAATTAAAATCGATGAAGATGAGAATACTTGGAGAAACAAACTTGGCGAAATGTATTCTATTGAAGGCGAAGTTACAGTTCCTCAAATTATAATTGATGATGTTAGAATTGGTGGCTATAGCGATATGCTGGCATCTTATGAAAATGGTAC
>CAYJMX010000103.1:0-2563 GCA_964371485.1 uncultured Gammaproteobacteria bacterium
CCTGCTGATAAAAAAGACATAAAAGAAAAAACAAAAGAAATTAGTGACAAGAAAATTAAAAAACAAGCTGTTAAATATTAAGCGCTAAAGGGGGAATTTGTGTCAGAAATTAAAAGAAGAAAATTTAAAGATATTACCCTGCCAACTCTTTCTTTAGGTTGCATGCGATTACCTACAAAAGATGGTGAAATTGATATGCAAGAGCTTGATAAAATGGTGGCTCACGCTTTTTCAAAAGGGAGCAACTATTTTGATACGGCATATATGTACCATGATGGTAAAAGTGAAGTAGCAATTGGCGAGGCGTTAAAAAAATATCCTCGTGAGAGTTTCTATCTTGCTGATAAAAGCCCCTCGTATGTTATGCAGACAAAAGAAGACATCCACAGGATTTTTCAAGAACAACTTGATAGATGTCAGGTGGATTATTTTGATTTTTACCTTGTGCATAACATCTTTAAAGGCACATATGACACATATAAAAACCTTGAAATGTATAATGAATTATTAAGATATAAAGAATCTGGAGCGGTTAAATATCTTGGCTTTTCTTTTCACGGTGATGTTGAAATGTTTGAAAAAGTAATTAATGAGCACCCGTGGGATTTTTGCCAGTTGCAAATAAATTATCTTGATTGGGAGATGATTAACGCTAAAAAATTATATGAACTAGCGACAAAGGCGAATGTTCCAATTATTGTTATGGAACCTATAAGAGGTGGCGCGCTGTGTAATCTTGTTGATGAGGCGAGTGAGAAATTAAAAGAAACAATTAAAGATGACACTCAAGCAAGTTTCGCATTAAGATGGGTGGCAGATAGAGAAAATGTTTTAACTATTTTATCTGGTATGAATAATCTAGATCAAATTAAAGAAAATATTGAAACTTTTGTTGAAGACAAAAAATTCAGTGATGAAGAAACAAAAGCAGCACAAGAGGTGGCAAAAATTATACAATCAAAAGGGGAAATTCCTTGTACTGGTTGCAAATATTGCCTTGAAGTTTGCCCTGTGCCGATTAAAATCCCAGCAATTTTTACTTTGTATAACCAACTTAAGGCTGACCCTACAAATCCAGTGGGGGAACTGTTTTTCTCTTTAAATTACAGCTCATTAGATGATAAAGAAATGGCAGACAAGTGTTTAAAGTGTAATCTGTGTAGTCAAAATTGCCCTCAAAATTTAGACATAGCGACACTTTTAGAAAATGTTGATAACACTTTAAAAGATATAAATTCAAGAGTAAGCCTATAAAATATATGGAAGAAAAATATATAGATTTAAATTTTGCAAAAATAGACACAGATAGAGCTTGTCGCAGAAAAGCGAGCGAGGCTATTTTTTGTGAGTGCAAAACAAATGAACAATTGCTTGAAATCTATAAATCTTTTGAAGAAAAAAACGCCAACTTGCTTGGCACAAGGGCAAGTGTTGAACAGTATGATTTTTTAAAAGATAAAATTAAAAATCTAAACTATGATAAAACTTCAAAAGTTTTGACCCTTATAAATAAAGAAGTTAAAAAAGTTGGGCTGATATCAATCTGCACAGGTGGTACAGGTGACATTCCTGTAGCGAAAGAGGCAAGCCTTGTGGCTCAATTTTATGGAAGTAATGTTCAGGATTTCTATGATGTAGGTGTGGCAGGCATTCACAGGTTGATGTCAAACATTGATGAAATTAAAAAGGCAAATGTAATTATTACAGTAGCTGGAATGGAAGGTGCTCTATCGGGCGTTATTGCTGGTATGGTTGATGTTCCTGTTATTGCTGTTCCCACTTCAATTGGCTATGGCGCTTCTTTTGAAGGGCTAAGTGCACTTTTAACAATGTTAAATTCTTGCGCTGAGGGTATTACTGTTGTAAATATAGATAATGGATTTAACGCTGGATACAGCGCTAGTCAAATCAACAAAAAAATATGTGGAGCATAAAAAAATGAAATTATATTTTGAATGTAAATCGGGAATATCTGGAGATATGGCAGTGGCAAGCCTTTTAGATTTAGGCGCTAGCAAAGATAAGCTTGATAAAGCATTAAAATCAATGAACTTAGATAATGAATTTTCTTATGTAATTTCTAAAAAACCAATAAACGCGATTGTTGCAACAGATTTTGATGTTATTTTAAAAGAACATCATCACCATCATCACGGTGAAGACGCTCATCATCACCACGAACACAGGAATCTAGAAGATGTGTGTAAGATTATAGACATAGCTGACACTACAAAAACGGCCAAGGATTTAGCTAAGAAAATATTTAAAATAGTGGCTGAAGCTGAAGCAAAAGTACACGGCAAAAGCATTGAAGAGGTGCATTTTCACGAAGTGGGCGCTATTGATTCTATAGTTGATATAGTATCTTTTGCGGTATTATTTGAAGACTTAAACCCAAGCAGTGTCTGTTTTTCCACACTATATGAGGGCACAGGCTTTGTCCATTGCCAACACGGCAAGCTGCCAGTTCCAGTTCCTGCTGTGTGTGAAATAATAAAAGATTATAAACTGCCAATTAAAATTACAGATAATGATGGTGAAATGGTGACACCAACAGGGGCTG
>CAYJMX010000103.1:2573-2989 GCA_964371485.1 uncultured Gammaproteobacteria bacterium
ATGGTGAAAAATTACAAGACAGTTTCACGCTTAATAAAATAGGCTATGGAGCGGGCAAAAGAAAGTACGAAAACCCAATTTTAAGGACGATGTTAATAGATGAAAATTAAATTTGAACAACTGGAAAAAAAACTAGAAGAACTATCAAAAGATGGCATTTGTGTCGCTTTCTCAGGTGGTGTGGATAGCACGTTATTGCTTTACATGGCTAAAAATTACAACGCTTGTGCGCTCACTTTTAAATCAGAATTTCAAAATGATGATGAAATAAAATTTTGCGAAGAATTTTGCAAAGAACATAAAATTAAACACAAAATATTAGATTTTAACCCAACAACAAACCCTATTTTATCAAACAACCCAAATGATAGATGCTATCATTGTAAAAAAATTATTTTTGAAAAAGCGTTAGAATT
>CAYJMX010000103.1:2999-5513 GCA_964371485.1 uncultured Gammaproteobacteria bacterium
AAAAGAAAATGATATAAAACACATTTTAGATGGAACAAATTTTGATGATTTAAGCTCATATCGCCCAGGGCTTGTGGCGTTAGAAGAATTAAAAATCTCGTCACTTTTTGCTGAATTTAAAATTGGCAAAAAAGAAATAAGAGAATATTCAAAAATATTAGGTTTAAAAATTCACGATAAGCCATCAAATCCTTGTTTTGCTACAAGATTTCCATATGGTCAAAAATTAAATGAAAAAGACATTGAAACAGTTGAAAAAGCAGAAAAAATTCTTTATGATTTTGGTTTTAAAAACAACAGAGCAAGATTGCACAAGGATATTTTAAGAATTGAAATAGAAAAAACTGACTTTATGATGTTTCATAAAAACGAAGAAGAAATCCTAAAATCTATTAAAGAATTAAATGTTAGATATGTAACTCTTGATCTTGAAGGTTTAAGAGTAGGTTCGATGGATTAATTTTAATGTGAATTTTGTCACAATAAGTTAAAATTATCGTGAAGTGAATATCCGCAAAATTCATAAATAATCTTGTAGAGCTTGACATTTTGGCGGATTTTTCTTAGACTGTATATAGGGAAATAAATCACGAATAAGATTTTTAAAGCCCTCTAGTGTGTAAAAATTAACAAAAAATAGGTATAATAAAATGAAACATGAAATTAAAATATGTATGGGCAGTTCATGCTTTGCAAGAGGAAACAGCGAAAACTTGCAAGAAATTGAACAATACATAAAAGACAACAATCTTGAAGCAAGTATTGAAATTGTCGGATCTAGATGCGAAGACAAATGCTCTAAGGGGCCAAATCTTATAATTAACGGTGCTGAGCATAATAATGTTGATGAGAGTCTTTTAAAAGAAATTCTTACAAGTTTAAAATAAGGGCGAAACAATGAACGAACTTTTTCCAATTTATACATTAAAAAATGAATGCCAAGATTGCTATAGATGCGTTAGAGAATGTGAAGTTAAGGCAATTAAAATTAAAGACGCTCACGCTAGTGTCGTGTCTGAAAAATGCATCAGTTGTGGAAAATGCGTGAAGTCATGCCCGTCAAATGCAAAAAGGATAAGAGAAGACCTAGACAAAGCCAAAAATCTTCTTAAGTCTGGTAAAAAAGTTATCGTATCCCTTGCCCCTGCTTGGGTTGGCGCATTTGATTATGAAAGTAAAAAGATGATCGCCATACTTAAAAAATTAGGCTTTTTCGCTGTGAGTGAAACGGCTCTGGGCGCTCAAGAAGTTTCAATTAAAACGGCGCAAATTTTAAATGAAGCACAAAATGGACTATTTATTTCAAGCGCGTGCCCTGCTATGGTTGATTATATAACATACTATAGAAGTGAACTATCAAATTGCATTACAAAAATAGCATCTCCCGCTTTAACGCATGCCAAAATGCTTAAAAACGAACTAGGTGAAGACATTGAGGTGGTTTTCATTGGACCTTGCATAGCTAAAAAAAATGAATCTGACAGAAACCAAGACCTCATAAGCGCATCTTTGACCTTTGAAGAGCTAAACTATTGGATTAAAGAAGCGTACATTGATGTTGAAAATATTAAAAGCAGTGAAGAAGACGTTTTTACCCCACAAGTTTCTTATGAAGGCGCACTTTATCCAATTGAAGGCGGGATGAATAAAACAATTGAAGCAACAGGTGTGAATAAAGATGTAAAACTTGTTGAACTGAGTTCAATTGAAAGCTTCGAAAACGCCGTAAGAGGCATCGACCCTAATAATATGGAAGATAAAATTTTTATCGAAGCACTTTTCTGTAATGGCGGCTGCATAAATGGCCCTTGTATTTCAAGCAACAAATCATCAATTAAAGTAAGCTATGACATTATTGAAAACAGCAACAAAAGAGATGTCATACCAAAGGAGGCTAGTGTTGTTGTTGAAAAAGACTATGCACCAAACCCAGTTTTAAAAGTTGAATATTCTAATGAAGAAATAATTAATGCGATGAAAAAAATCGGCAAACACAATCAAGAAGATGAGCTTAATTGTGGCGGATGCGGATATCCAACTTGCAGGGACCTTGCTGGTGCTTTAATTTCAGGTGAGGCTGAACCTTCAATGTGCCTGTCTTATATGAGAAAAATAGCAATGAGAAAAGCAGCGGCGATGCTAAGGTGTATGCCTTCTGCTATGGTTATGGTTGATAATGACTTAAAAATTGTTGAAGCCAATGAATCTTTCATTAAAATGTTCTGCGCTGATTTATATGAATTTTTTAGTGCTAAAGCAGACGGTATAACAGGTGCAGCTATTGATAAAATAATAGATTTTTCAAACATTTTCACAGACGCCTTAAAATCAGGAAAAGATATTCACAAAGATCACTATCCAACAAATAAAAGACTATATGATATATCGGTATTTATTGTTGAACCAAATGCGCTTGTAGGGGCAATTATCACAGATGTGACCCAAAGTGAATTAAACAGAGAAAAAATTGCAAGTAAAGCTCAAGAAGTAATTACAAAAAATATTTCTGTAGTT
>CAYJMX010000104.1:0-5408 GCA_964371485.1 uncultured Gammaproteobacteria bacterium
CCAATTCTATATTCTTCTTTCCACTGAACTATTTCTTTTGAACCAGACATAAACGCACCCTATACTTATAGCTAAAACTTTATTAACACTTTTATAACATCTTTTTGTTTATTAGCTTCAAATGCCTCAAGTGCTTCATCTATATTATAAACTTTTGAAATCAATGGGGCAACATTTATTTTTTTATCTTTAAGCAACTGCAATGCAGGTTCGAATCTTCCACATCTTGAACCAACAATTTGAATTTCATCAATTACAACAGTGGCTAGATTTAGTCCTTCTTTAGCTGCTATTGTACTTTTTAATACAAGCACTCCTCTTGGTTTAACAAGTGACAACGAGGTTTCAAAACCGCCAGTTGAGCCTGTCGCTTCAATTACAATATCATAAGATTTTAAATCTTTTTGAGTAAGTTCACCTAAAAGCATGGTCTTAGCGCCAGCCTGTTTTGAAATATCAAGCTTACTTTGATGTTTGCCGATGTGAGTTACATCTATATTTAAAGCAGATAGCACAAGCGCGATAGATAGCCCTAATTTGCCATCTCCAAGTAGCGCAACTTTATCCATTGGTTTAATATGCACTTGTTCTAAAATTTCAAGTGCTGCTGCCACAGGTTCAACAAAAGTGGCTTCATCATCAGATACAGCTTGTGGCACTTCAATTACATTTTCAACAGGCAGAGTGAAAAATTCGCTCATACAGCCATCTTTATTGTATATTCCAAGAGTTTGCCTATTTGGACAATGCCTAAAAAGGCCTTGAGCGCAATAATCACAATCATGACAACCGCAATTTATTTCACCTATCACTCTTTTTCCAACAAGATATGAATTTCCAACACAACCAGTATCAACAACTGTACCGACAAATTCATGCCCTAATACACCAGAAAAGCCCATATATCCTTTTGTTAGTTCATAATCCGTATTGCATAAACCTGCAACGTGCGTCTTTATAACTACTTCATTTTCCTTAGGAACAGGAATCAGATATTCCTTTTCTAATTTTAATTCTTTATCAAATACTATTGCTTTCATGTTGCAAACCTCTTAAAAACTAACTGATATAATCATATCAGCCAAGAAAGCATTTTTCAATCAAAATAAGTTATTTGCCCTTTTTAAATATTTTTGAAAGACCCTTTAAGACTTTTAAATCCTTTAAGCAAAATAATGAACAAATTGAAATTGTTGCAACAGACAACACGCCCATTAATTGTGCTGTTTTAGAGCTTTTATAATCTTTCATCGCAGGCGCGCCAGATGAAACGTTTCTGCCATTAATCTGTAATAAATCTTTTTTTAACGCGCTCTCACCCTTTTGAGGAGTAGGCAAAACACCCACCTTTGGAGCAACATAGGTGGAATTAATATTTGTAGCAGGTGCAGTGGGCGAATTAGCCACATTGGGCGCATTAGCATTCTGCGCTACATTTGTATTTACAGCGGCTGCTGTTGTTGAATTTTGCATTTGCATAATATTATAAAAACAAAAAGGGTTAAATTATTGCCCCTTTTGAGCTTCATTCGATTTTTTATCTAAAGCGCTTGCTATAGGTGCTGAAATCATAGGTACTAAAACACGCTTTGCAAATAATGTTGAAGCCACAAGGGTTGATATTACTTTAAAACCTGCGCTTGCTCTTGTAAATTCTTTTGAACCTTCTTCAAAACAGCTGAATAATTTCTTACTTACTGCTTCTTGTACTTTTTTGTTTGCAACGGCAGCACCTACGCTAAATTGAACAAGTGCTGTTACAACGCCTGTTACAGCGTCCATTTTCATAACAAAAGATTTTTTATCTTCAGGTAATTCTTTATTGTTTTTAGTGTTGTTAACTCTTAAACCATAAGCTAAAACGTCTTTTGAAACACTTGTAGCTAAAAGCGTACCTGTTAAAAAATTTGCATTTTTCATACAATCATCGATATGTTTTGTGACAAATTTTGAATTTGCAACTTTATTTAATCCATTTGTAATTGGTGTTATCATACGTTACCGCCTTTATTAAAAAAGTCTTTATATTCTTTCATAGATGGCATTTGAATTTTTACCTGCTGTGCATTACTTGCTTGGTTATTTTTATCATCTGCTGGCTTCTTTTTAATCATATTCATTATTTTTGGGAAGGTATAGTCTTCGACCAAGCAAAGAAGAGGTGTTAAAATAATCGCAGTTGCAAAGCACAATCTATTTGAAAGGTGGAAAAGTTTTTTGTTTGTCACATCATAATTTTCCATTGCATCTTTTAAAGTTTTTAAAACTTCTTTGTCTTTACCTTTGCTGTTTTCAAAAAATTCAACTACATCTTCTTTAAGCACCCTTGTGAGCTGTTTTGTTTCTAGCTTTTCTATGTGCTTATGAGCATTTGCTTTTCTCATTGGCTCTTCATTTTCAAAAGTATTTTTAATTGTTTCAATAAGAGCTTCTTTTGCTTTACTAGCATTATATGAAGTTGAGCCGTCTTTTGGATCAAGCTTCCCTTGATTCCCTAGTTTTTCAATAAGCTTTGAACCAAAAAATAATATTGGAACTTCCATTAAAAGCTGAATCGTAGCTGCTATTGGGTTTTTAAAGGCACTGTATTGCTTTTTTTCTTCATCTTCTTTAGAAGTGAGCATAATTGTAGCTGGCACAAGCACCGCTTTGCCAGAAAAATCTAGGGCGATATTCATACTTTCACCCAATTGTTCAATTTTAGAAAATTTTTCAGCATTCCACTTTTGAGCTCGTTTTAAAACGCTTAGTCCCGAGGTAAAGTTTGTGCTGCTACTTTTCACACCATTCACATTCATTGCATAAAATCTTTCTGAACATATAAAACAGATGAAGAAATAAAATTGCTATTAATTTTTAAATTTTTTAGGCAATTTTTTAAAAGAAAATGTTTTTATTTAAATATGAGGAAATTATTAAGATTATTTTTAAACATGGTTTTTAAACTGCAAGAAAAAAATGCAGCTAGTGTTCAAGCTAAGAATTTATATTCTTATTCTAATGGATTATCTAGTTCGCATATTACATCTTTTGCCACAATGTCTTTTGAATCTAAAAAACAAGAGAAGATTGAAAAGCTTAAGGTCAAAGTAAAAGCAATAGTGAAAAAGAACATAAAAACGCCAGAGAAACTATTAGAATACGTTGAAAAAGGCGGAACAAAAGTTGTTAAAATTAATAACGCTGATAAAATTTTAAGTAAAATAGGCGAAGAAGAGGGCTTTATTACACCAAAAAAAGGTCTTGAAGCGCTATATCTAAACCTTATTGTAAATAAACAATTTTCTTTTGAAACAAAAGAAATGTTTATACTAAGAGATATGCCTGTAAATATTTATATTATGTCGCATCAGTTTCATAAGTGGTTTTCATACAAAATGAAACTACCAGGCTATGATTCAACTTCTCAAGAGCACTTCAAAAGAGTATTTGACTTTGCCGATGCTCAAAAGGTAAAAGAATTAACATATGAAGAAATAATGGGCTTAAAACAAGCTGTAAGACGTGATTTAGATGCTATTGATTTTGTTCTAGAATTATCAAAAGAACAAGAAGCTTCAAAAAAATGTCTTGATAACATTAAAAACGGAACTGGCGCAAGCGTTTAAGCAATAGCTAGATAATTGTTTTTTCCATTCTATCAGTACGCTTTGAAGACAGTATGTTTCTAAGTTTCATAATTGCTTGAGCATGCAATTGGCATACTCTTGATTCTGAAACATTAATCGCCTCGCCAATTTCTTTTAAGGTCATATTCTCGTGGTAATAGAAAACTAAAAGCATGCGCTCACGCTCAGGAAGTTTTTTTAATGCTTGTTCTAATTCGCGTTTAGCGTCTTTTTTCTCCATCTCATCTTCTGGACGAGTTGAATTTTTATCCTCTATTGTATCAATGATTTCAACACTTTCATCTCCAGAGCCTCTTTTATCATATAAAGAATCTATCGAAGTGTCTGATGCCATGATTTCTTCAACTTTTACTTTTTCTAAGCCCATAGCATTTGCTATTTCAGTTGATGTTGGCGCTCTGCCGAGGTCTTGTTTTAATTTTTCACTAACAAGTTTTACTTCTTTAATTTTCTTTCTAACTGTTCTAGGCAACCAGTCTGAAGAACGGATTCTATCAATGATAGAACCTCTTATTCTCATAAGGGCATATGTTTCAAATTTTGCACCTTTATTTGGAGAATATTTTTCAATGGCATCAATTAAACCCTCAACGCCATAGCTTGCAATATCTTCATAAGAAAAACTTGGTGGCAAATTGACCTTAACGCGCCCGATTACATATCTTGTAAGATAAATGTATTGCACGATAAGCTTGTCTCTGGCCGCACGGTTTGTACGGTCAGTGAAATATGTTTCCCACAGCTCTTTAAGCTCCTCGTCAGACAGCCTGACGATTTTTTTGTAGGAATCTTGCTCAATGTTGTTTTGAGTCATTAGTAGATATTTCCCAAGTCAGATATTTTAATAACATTTTCGGTTAATATTCACTCTTTGACATCATACATACATATGAAAGTTTCTATTCAATCACCTCATAAAGTGTTGGCGCATCGTTAATTGAAACATTTCCTGTTGGAATTTTTAAAATTTTTACTTTTTTAATGTCATTTTTAAATTCAATAGTTACAATATCATTCTCTTTTAATTTTCGAGCTGGCTTTGCGATATTATCATTCACAAACACCCTAGCACTGTCACAGACAGAGTTTGCAACAGTTCTTCTTTTAATTAATCTTGAAACTTTTAAGAATTTATCTAAACGCATTATAAAATACTTACCTTGTATTCTGGTTTATTTTTTAATTTTTCTTCAATTTGAGAAAAATTCACAAGGCCTTCTTGAGCACCAAACACTTCAATAACACTTGCAGCATTTACAGACGCGTATTTTAAAGCATTTTCAATATTGTTATCAAACTTTTCAATGGCAGCTACAAATGTTGATGAGAAGGCATCCCCAGCACCAAGAGTTGAAACAACTTTGGCGTCAAATTCTGGAGCATGGTAGATTTTACTGCCATCATAGCAATAAACGCCATCTTTACCATCTGTGATTACTACAATTGCATTGCAACAGTGTAATTTTTTAAGCATGGTAATTACATCTGGATGGATTAATTCTTTTGAGAATTTTTCATCTTTAGTGTCAGGCCTTACGTGGATTTTTGTAAGCAAGCTTGCTTCTTCTTTGTTCATAACAACAATTTTTGCTGTGCTTAAAATTTTTCTAAAATATTCTTCGCCTTTTTTAATCGCCGTTGTGCCAGCGTTTATGGCAAGATTTATGTTATTTTCTGAGGCGAAATTTGAAATTTTATCAAGTAACAAATTTGACTCACCCGCAAGTGGAGCGATATAGATCCATTTTGTTTGTTTTAATTTTTCAAAATCAATTTCAG
>CAYJMX010000105.1:0-5387 GCA_964371485.1 uncultured Gammaproteobacteria bacterium
GAAAATCAACGAGATTTTCGCGCAATTTGGCGAAAACTACTTTAGAGCAATTGAGAGTCTAGAACTTTCAAATTTCCTTAATTACGCAGGCGAGATAGTTTTATCAACTGGTGGTGGCATAATTTTAAGTGAAAATAATATCGAAAATTTAAAAAAAATAGGTAAAATTTACTACCTTAGTGCCGATTGCGACACAATATTTAACAGAATCGAAGGGGATAGCTCTCGTCCGCTTTTAAATGTTGAAGACCCAAAAGAAGAAATCCAAAAAATTCTTGCTTCAAGAGAAGAAAAATACAAAGAGGTTGGAATTGAAATCAGCACTTCAAATAGAACTCCAGAAGAAATTGGAAAAGAAATATATGAAAAACATATCGGTTAATTTAAAAGAAAACTCATATGAAATTCTTATTCAAAGAGGGCTTCTTGATAACATTTTTGTTCACCTTGAAGACAGAAGATACTTTTTAATAACGAACAAGAAAGTTGCAAAATTATACCCAAAATTTTTAGAAAATTTTGAAAAAAATAGCATAATCACAATAAAAGACGGTGAAAAATACAAAAATATCAAAACCTTTGAGTATCTGACAAATGAACTTTTAGCTAAAAAAATCGAAAGAAAAGACTGCCTAATTGCTTTTGGTGGTGGAATTATTGGCGATATGGTTGGCTTTTGCGCATCGTCAATTTTAAGAGGGGTAGATTTTATACAAATCCCAACCACGCTGCTTTCTCAAGTTGATTCATCAGTTGGGGGCAAAACTGGCTTTAATACTGCTTTTGGTAAAAATTTAATTGGCGCATTTTATCAGCCTAAAAAAGTCTTAATCGACCCAAACACTCTAAATACTTTACCAGAAAAGGAATTTAAGGGTGGTATGGGCGAAGTTATTAAATATTCTTTTATTGAAAATTCTTGCAATTGTGATGAAAAATTTGACCTGTTTAATCTTTTTTATCATATGGGCAAAAAAGATGTGATGAATAAGATTGAAGAAATAATATATGCCTGTATTAAGCTAAAGGCAAGTGTTGTAGAGCAAGATGAAAAAGAAAAAGGGCTAAGGGCGCTTTTAAATTTTGGGCACACGTACGCACATGGGATAGAAAAAATTACCAATTACAAAAAATTCACACACGGTGAAGCTGTAGCAATTGGGTGCAAAATGGCGCTTGAGATGTCGCTTTTAAAGGATTTAATTCCAAAAAGCTATTATGATTTTTGCATTAGCCTAATCGACAAGTTTGAACTGGCGCCAAAATTTAAAGGATACAACAAGGATAAATTTATTCAAGCAATGCGCTCAGATAAAAAAGTATGCAACTCGACAATAAATTTTATGCTACCTCTAGATTGCGCTCAAGCTGGGCTTTTTGCTGATAATAACGAGCTTTTGATAAAAGGCTCTCTGATTTAGAATCATTATTCAATTTGCCCATAACATACGCCGCACTCTCATAAGCGTCAGCTTTAAAATCAAGCAAGTCGACAGTTTCAGGTAAAAATGCGGTGCTTTGAATAGCTTGCTTGTAATGCATTAAAGCGTTGTGATCATCATTTACATATTCATAATTATTTGCAACATTAAAATTCGTTTTAGCTATTGTCATATTATTATTTGAATTATTTGCAGCCTCAAGCGCTAGCTCATTAAGCATTTTTGCATTTTCTACATCAAATCTTGAAGAATATATTCCAGCCAATTCGCCCAATATTTTTGCCTGCGCTCTTGTGTTATTCGCCTCCCCACTATATGCTACAGCGTCTTGATAGTGATCAACAGCAGATTCAAATTCAACATAATCGTCATAAATTCTACCCATATTTAAATGCGCGCGAGATTTCAAATTCTCATCCTCGCACTTTGTAGCTTCATAATAATCGCGCAGTGCATAATTCACATAATCATACTCATCAAAAATTTTCCCACGCTCATAATGAAGCGCAGCTTTTAAATTCGTGTTTGTATTCTCGTCAGCCTCACCAAGTGCGTCGTTTAGTATCACAAGGGCACCGGCTGGATTATCATCAACACTGATTAGTTCTTTTGCTTGCTTCAATGTTTTTGAAAGCTCCACATCAGAAGAAGAGGATATAAATTTAGATTTTGTTTTTTTCATTTCTTGAGGGAGCGCTTGAGCAACGGGTGCAATTTCAGCTTGTGCCACGGCAGTTGGAGTGAACAAGTCTTCATCAAAATTATTATCTACAATCTTATTTTCAATAACGGTTTGCTCTTGTCTAATTGGTGCTTGAGCTTGAGCATGGACAGATTGAATTGGGGCATGCTCAATAACTAGTTCATCTTGAACCATATGATTCTGTGGAACAATTACATCATCATGAAGTTGAACATCCATTGGAAAAGAAGAAGCAGTAGGTTCTTTAACGGCAGCAGCCACCTGAGCTTTAGGTGCCTTATCGGGGATCTCGAGTTGGAAGTCAGGGTTAATATGATCTGGATCAGATTTTAAATTTATTTTCTGCATAAATAAAGCATCAATCCAGCCCTCAACGACTTTTGAGGGCTTATTGAGGCTTTTTGCGATGTAATCATCGGAGACCTTGGAAGCATTTTTTAAATTAGACACGATTACATCACGAGATGGATTTTCCTTTTTTGATTCGCCTTCAACAAGCGTCAAATAGGACATAACTTCTTTTGAAACATCGTCAGGAGCGTTAATAGCAAGTACCGTACTTCTAAAATCAGTAAGGATTTGAGCGATGTTTACGGTGTTTTTTGAGTAATCAATGGCAACTTTATTGCCATTTGGAAAATGATTGCCACCGTTTTGATTACCTCTATCATCAGGAGAAACATAAGCCTGCTCTTGATTTTGAGCGCCACCATTTTGCCAAGACGCATTTTGTCTTGGATTTCTATATACAATATTCACAGGATTGATTGAATTGTACAAATTAACCTCTAAATAACTTGATCGAGTCTTCTCCCATAATTATTATAGAAGAGTTTTATTTCAAAAAGTTCCTACAAATGGAGGAGAAAAGACCACAGCTATTATTTAATTATTTTTTATAAAAATTCAATTTTTTTTGATACATTTTTTTATATATTATTGTTATTTTTAAATAGTTATAAGATAATTATATAAAACGGGAGGTTTTATGGCGGAATACGTATTTAAAATGAAAAAAGGCGACCTTGAGATTGAACTATCATCTGATGATGCTCAATTTGTTGAAGAACAACTTGCTAAATGGCGCGAAGAAATACTTAAAAAACAAGGTTAATTATGAGCTATTACAAACTTAAAGCAAGATATAAAAATTCTGAAATAGAGGTAGAATCAAAAAATCCAGAGCTTATAGTTCAAGAGCTTGATAAATACCTTGAATTTTTTGCATCAAATAAAAAAATGGTTCCTACTGAAAACTTTAACACAGTGCAATCTGAAGAAGAGTTTAAGCCAATAGCGCTTAAATCAGAAGGCAACGAGAATACTGTAGAAATTAGCTTTAAAGATTTTATGGATAAATATCAAGATTGTGATATTTTTTCAAAATTGATTGTTGGGGCTTATTATTTTAAAAGAATTTTAAACCAAAATTCTTTTGTACTTAAAACTTTAAACTCAAAATTATACCCATTAGTTGGACAAATTATCGACCTGTCAGTATTAAACGATGCCGCATCTCAAGATTTTATTAGCGCTTGGGAAGATGATGGCAAAATGAAATATTGCCTGAGCGATAGAGGCGAATCGTACTATTTTGAGCGCTTTAATAGGTAAAAATGAACTATATTTGGCTTTTTTTAATTGTAATATCATTTGTAGTTGGCGCAATTAATGGCAAGCTAGATGATGTAACTAATGCAATGCTAAAATCCAGTCAAGATGCGGTGAAGATAGCGTTTTCCTTGATTGGAGTGATGGCTTTTTGGCTTGGTATTGTAAAAATAGCACAAGTTTCAGGGTTAATTGAAAAATTTTCAAACTTTATTTCACCCCTTATGCGCCTTATTTTTAGCGATAGCAAGAAAAATTCAAAGGCATATTCAAATATCGCCATGAATTTTAGTGCAAACGCACTTGGGCTTGCAAATGCTGCAACTCCATTTGGAATTAAAGCGATGCAGGATTTACAAGAAGAAAATGAAAATAATAAGGACACAGCGACAAATTCTATGTGCACATTGCTTGCAATGAATACAGCAGGTTTTCAAATTGTTCCAGCAACAGTTCTTGCAATATTAATTGCAAATGGCGCCCAAAATCCAACAGAAATTATATTGCCGACCTTGATTGTGACTTCAATCGCTTTTGTGAGCGCGATTGTACTTTCAAAATTATTAGAGAGGCATTTTTAAATGAAAGAAATTTTAAATGTCATATCTATTTGGATTTTGCCCGTAATTATAACCACAATTTTAATTTATGGGAGCGCAAAGAAAACTCCTGTCTATGAAACATTCTGCAAAGGTGCAAGAGAAGGCTTTTGGGTAGCTGTAAAAATAATTCCGTACCTTGTGGCAATTTTTGTTGCTATATCGATGCTAAGAGCCTCTGGCGCTATAGATTTAATAGCAAATTTATTAAAAACGCCACTTGAGTATTTAAAGATTCCAGTTGACACAATAAGCCTTATGGTGACAAGATCATTATCTGGAAGTGCAACATTGGGGCTTTTTTCAGAGCTCGTTGAAACAAATGGGGCAGATTCTTATGCTACAAAACTGGGTGCAATTATTGTTGGCAGCTCCGAAACAACATTCTACGTTCTCGCTGTTTATTTTGGCGCCGTTGGCGTGACAAAAGTTCGCCATGCTTTGCTTGTGGGGCTATTAGCAGATGGCATTGGAATTATTGCTGCTATTTTTATAGCAAGATTTTTCTTTTATTCGTAATACCCGATAAATGGAAGGTTGCGCATATATTCTTGATAATCTAGCCCAAAACCTACGATAAATTTGTCATCAACATCAAATGCTGAAAATCTAGGCTCAATGGCGTGTTTTCTAGCGCACTTTTTGTTAAACATAACCGCAAGATTTACATCTTTTGCCTTGCATTTTGAACCAATAAAATCAGATAGGAATTTTAGCGTTAAACCAGTGTCTAAAATATCATCTATAATTAATACATTTTCATTATTCATAAGTGGTAAAGATAGGTTCAAAGCAGATACCTTACCAGAAGATTTTTCTTCACTTCCATAGCTTGAAAGATATACAAACTCCATTTTAACAGGCATTGTAAGGTGTTTTGAAAGCTCTGTAAAAAACATAATGGCACCTTTTAAAACACAAACAAGGGTTAATTCCTTATCGCCATAGTGGGCATTAATTTCTTGAGCAAGTTTTTTTATTCTTGCATTTAATTCTTCACTTGATACTAAAACTTTTAATTCTTTATCCATG
>CAYJMX010000106.1:0-5373 GCA_964371485.1 uncultured Gammaproteobacteria bacterium
ATACAAAAAATATCGCGCTTAATGATACACTTTTTATGGAGAATATTAAATTTGATTACTCATTTATTATTGACCCACTTATGTTCCACAAAAGACCGAACTACATTGATTTAATAAAAGAAATGGATTTAATTAAATTTGTTGGGAAACTGCTTTTGCCTCAAGAGTGGCAGTTTCCTGAAATTGCAAACGCTGATAAACATAAAATATACAGGTTTTTCTCTTCAAGAAGGTCAAATATGAACGCGCTTGAAAAGGGCCATGTGTTTCACCCAAACATTGAAGATTACCCCCTTGTGGATCATCAAACAGTTGCCTTTAGCGCTCTTCAATTTGCTCTTTACACCCATCCTAAGAAGCTTTATTTAATTGGACTAGACACTGCAAACAATGGCCATTACCTTGGTGAAGAAAAGGTGTATATGGTCAAAAAAACTTTGCACTCATACAAAGAATTTAAGAAATTTGCCCAAAACCATTATCCAGATGTAGAGATAATATCTGTGAACCCAGTTGGGTTAAAGGGCTTGTTTAAGGACGTTTACACGCAAAAATATGTGGACGAGCATCCAGAAATATTAAAGGGAAATGTTGAAATAATTAAAAAAATAGGAACAGTACAGGAATGAAAATATTAGTTACAGGTGGTTCAGGATTTATTGGGTCAAACCTTGTTGATAAATTAATAGCTGAAAATAATGAGGTCGTTATTATAGAAAAGCAAGAACCAAGATACAAGAACGATAATGCGATATACTATATTATGAATCTCATTTCACCTAAAATTGAGCAAGTCTTTGAAAAGCACAATATTGACGTTGTTGTGCATTTGGCAGCTCAAACTTCTGTAGCGGTATCGATGAACAATCCTCATGCCGATGGCAATGACAATATTTTTGCCACTTTAAACCTATTAAAATATTGCAAAAAATATAATGTAAGTAAAATTATCGCCTCGTCATCAGCTGCTGTGTATGGCGAACCAAAGTATCTTCCAGTTGATGAAGATCACCAAATTGAGCCAAAATCGCCTTATGCGCTATCAAAATTTGCAATGGAGTCATACATTAAAATTTCTGGTATGGATTATATGATACTTCGTTTTGCAAATGTTTATGGTCCAAGACAAGAGAACAGTAATGAATCTGGCGTTGTTTCAATTTTTGTTAATAATATCTTAAACAACAGCCCGCTTAATGTCTTTGGAGATGGTACTCAAACAAGAGATTTCATATATGTAGGAGATATTGTTGATACAATTGCTCAAATGTGCGAATTTAAAAACAAAAACTATATTGTAAATCTATCAACTAAGATAGAAACAAGTGTAAATGAATTGATTTCAGTTTTACTTCAAATTGCTGAAAAGAAATCAGAAATCAATTATTTATCACCAAGAGAGGGTGATATAAAGGATTCTACGCTTTGCAATAATAAAATGAGTAGCTTGGGTTATAAAAACAAAATAGCTCTTTTTGAGGGCCTTAAAAACACATATGAATTTTATAAAAAAAGTTATCACGAAGAAAGAAGCATCCTAGTAATTATTCCAGCTAGAGGTGGATCTGTTGGAATACCAAGAAAAAACCTTAGAAACCTAAATGGTAAACCACTTATTTCATACTCGATAAAAAATGCTCTAAAATCTAAATACAGTCCTGATGTTTATGTGTCATCAGATGATGAGGAAATTTTATATATTTCTCAAAAATCAGGCGCACAGATTTACAAAAGAGATGCAAGTATCGCTGATAGTCAAACAACGCTTGACCCTGTAATTTATGATGCGTACAAGAATATTTCAAAGGCGAATGTCAAAAAATATAAACTAATTATCACTCTGCAGCCGACATCACCACTTCTTGAAACAAATTCCCTAGATGAAGCTATAGAAAAAATGATTAAAAATCCAGAAATCGACACACTGATTTCAGCAAAAAACACAACTCATCTTACTTGGCTTGAAGACGGCGAAAAGTTTATTCCGAATTATGAAAAAAGATTAAATAGGCAGTTTTTACCCCCAATGTACACAGAAACTGGCGGCTTTTTAATTACAAGAGATAGTGTGATCAGTGAAAGTTCTCGAATTGGCGAGAACACTCAACTGTATGTCTTAAAGAACTCAAAAGAAACAATCGACATTGACACATATGAAGATTTTCACCTTGCAAGCTATTATTTAAAGAGAAAAAAGATATTATTTGTAGTGGCAGGATACAATGAGATTGGCTTTGGACATATATATAGAACCTTACTACTAGCTAGCAATATAACAACGCATGAGCTTGTGATTTTGACAACAAAAGATTCAAGTGAGGGCTATGAAAAGCTAAAAAATTATAATTTTAAAGTCAAAATGCAAAAATATGATGATATTGTCGATGATATCCTTGAAATCAATCCAGACGCTGTTATAAACGATATTTTAAACACAGATGCAATTTATATGAAACAGCTAAAAGATAAAGGTATAAAGCTCATAAACTTTGAAGATATGGGTGAGGGCACAAGATATGCCGATATGGTCGTAAACGCACTTTATCCAAACAATGATGATATTCAAAACGCATATTTTGGAAGTAAATACTTCTGCGCTAGAGATGAGTTTATTCTCTCAAGCCCTAAGGAAATTACAGAAGAAGTAAAAAATATTTTAATCACCTTTGGTGGAACGGATCCAAATAATTTAACATTAAAAGTTGTGAAATCAATCAATGATTACTGCATTACAAATAGTATAAATATCGACATAGTCCTTGGATTTGGATATCAAAATCTATCCACACTTGAGGGCTATAAAAATATAAATATCCACAGGGATGTTAAAAATATCTCAGATTTTATGAGCAAGGCTGATTTAATCTTCACTTCTTGTGGAAGAACGGTGTATGAAATCGCCTGTATAGGCACACCGTCGATCGCACTAGCGCAAAATGATAGAGAAATGACACACTATTTTGCTTCAGAGAAAAATGGGTTTTTAAACCTAGGGCTAGGGGCGAATATCACTGAAGATGATATACTAAAGCGCACCAAGGATGTAATCACCAATGTCGAATTAAGAAAAAATATGAATCAAAAAATGTTGTCTAAAAACCTGAGAAAAGGTACACGAAGGGTGATTAAGCTAATATTAGACACTGTGGAGGGGAATGTTTAATGAAAATATTAGATTTATTTAACAGTAGCATCGATAGCAATATAATAAAACAACCGTATATAATTGCCGAGGCGGGAGTAAACCACGGATGTGATATGGATTTAGCTAAAAGATTGATCGATGAAGCCAAAGAGGGTGGCGCAGATGCTATAAAATTTCAAACATATAAGGCTGATACTATAGCTTCAAAAAACTCCCCTTATTATTGGGATATCACAAAAGAACCTACAAAAACACAACACGAACTCTTTACAAGATATGATAAGTTCTGGAAAAAAGAATATGAAGAATTAAAGTTGTATTGCGACAAGGCAGATATCGAGTTTATGAGCACTCCTTTTGATATTGAATCAGCTATATTTTTAAATGACTTAATGGATGTATATAAAATATCCTCTTCAGATATCACTAATAAGCCATTTATAGAGTTTATGTGTGGGTTCAACAAGCCCATTTTGATATCATGTGGTGCGAGCAATCACGATGAAATTGAAGAAGCGCTTTCTTGGATTAGAAAATACAACGTACAGATTTCACTATTGCACTGCGTTTTAAACTATCCAACAGAAGACAAAAATGCAAATCTAGGGATGATTTTAGACTTAAAGCAAAAGTATCAAGATTGCATTATTGGATACTCAGATCACACGCTTCCAAGGGATATGAAATCGCTTGAAATCGCGACCATGCTCGGCGCACAGATTTTAGAAAAACACTTTACTTATGATAAAACACTGAGTGGAAATGACCACTATCACGCCATGGACAAGGAAGATTTAAAATTATTTAGAAAAATTTTAGATAAAAATTTTGAACTTATGGGTGATTTTAATAAATATTCTCTTGAATCTGAAGAACCAGCAAGGTTGAACGCCAGACGAAGCCTTGTAGCAGCACGTGACATAAAAAAAGGTGCACTAATAAAGATGGAAGATTTAACGTTTAAGCGCCCAGCACACGGAGTATCGCCACGTGAGATTGATAATATTGTGGGCAAAACCGCAAAGATTGATATCTTTGAAGATGAGATAATAAAACATGATTTTTACATATAGGAGATGACCAATGTTGTTGAAAAAAGAAATACATCTAAATAAGAAAATATATAAAATACTTGGTATTAAGGTATGGCAAAAAACAATTAAAACAAACTATAAAAAGAACAGAAAAAAGTACAATATTGGAGAATTTACTTACCTAGGTTGTGGAACTACAATTAAAAATCCTGCTTCAACTATTGGGAAGTATTGTTCAATTTCACACGACGTATGCATCGGGGTTTCACAGCACCCCACAAATTGCTTAACTACACATGGCTTTATAATTTCAAAGGCGTGTACAGCAATCGATTGCGAGATAATATTGGATGATGACAATATTGTCGATTTCAAAAAACAAGCACAGCTACCTGTAACAATTGGAAATGATGTATGGATTGGAATAAGGGCAATTATAATGGACGGCATTACCATAGGAGATGGTGCCATAATTGCATCTGCGGCAGTTGTGACAAGAGACGTTCCACCATACGCAATTGTTGGAGGCGTGCCAGCAAAAATTATCAAATACAGATTCAATAAAGAGATTATTGAAAAATTACAAAAACTAAAATGGTGGGAGCGCTCAAAAGATTTTGTATCAAAACTACCCTTTGCAGATGTTGAAAAATGCATTGAAATATTAGAAGCAACAAAAACTACAAGTAATACAATGGAAAAAGTCAATGAAACCAAGTAAAATAACAATTCTAACAGGCGATTCAAACAACGCAGGCGATTTTTTAATAGTCGAAAAAACAAAACAATTATTTAAGTATTTCTTACCAGATAGTGAAATTGTCTACATTAAAAGAATAAAACCTATAACTCAAGATGAATTACAGATAATAAACTCTTCTGATATGGTAGTAATCGCAGGTGGTCCAGCGTTATTTGACGCCTGTTCAGAGGCGATGCATCTATCTAGTATTATTCAAGATATCAAAACTGAGCTCATAATGTTTGGCGTTGGCCAATACAATTCCTCTTTAGACTTTAGCAACTTCCGCTTCAATTTTACTGATGCATCTAGTGCGCTTTTAAACAAAATTGAATCATCTAAATACTTTTCGAGCGTAAGGGATTATGTAACACTGAAACATCTGCAAGAGGCTGGCTAAAGTAATTTTAAGTTCTCTGGCTGCCCAGTATTGTATGATTTAAATAGTATCA
>CAYJMX010000107.1:0-5369 GCA_964371485.1 uncultured Gammaproteobacteria bacterium
TAACCGACTCATCAGTCAACATATTATAAATTCTTTGATCTTCATCTCTATTAACAATTTCTTTAAGTGTATCAATGTTTAAATTATCAATAGTTAAAAGTCCGCTTGTTTTATCATACAAAAGTGCTTTATAGTCTTGTATGCTTCCAGTCGGTTTTATAATTGTAGCGCTTACTAGTTTAATGGCGTTTCTTATTGATTCAACAGAAGACACTTCTACTTCCACATAAGGTAAAGCGGTGTCTGTTGTAAGGTTAATTGTATCTAATATTATCGCTCCTGTGCCAGATACAACTTCACCTGTTAACTTATCTGCCACTTGCAGATTTAAATTTACATCTAAATGCCAATCAACATCATTTGTAAGTGTGGCATTTCCAATTGAAACATTTTCAATACTATTATTTCTTGTTGAAATTGTGCCGCCTGATACGTTGAACGTTGTTGTGGAATTAAAAGCATTTTGTGAAAGATTTAAGGTGCCATTAGTAAAATTATATATTGTATCATCAAAAGAAGCTGAAGATAATGTGCTAGCTGTTCCATTGTCGTGATTAATTGTCACGCCATCCACTGTGCCAGAAAATTCTACACTTGTTGTTTGAGCATCAAAGTCCACTGTTTGAGTGTCTATATTCCCCAATTTTACATTTCCCGCCACATCTGTTGTGCCAGAGCCAGATAAAGAATTTAATGTTATTTTTGAATCACTATCTGTAGATAGGTTTAATTCATTGTTATTTACAACTGTGCTATTTATAGTTGTATCGTTATCAATTGCTTTAATTGTAGTAGAGCCGGCATTTGCAATAAAGTTAGTAGAAAAACCTGAAATAACATCAGCATCTTCAATGGTAAGTTTTTTGCCACTTGCAACAACAATTGCTGTTGCACTACTGTTGCCAGTTATGTTGTTACCTTCTGCGTTAATTGTTAAATTTGAACCACCTAAGTCACCAAGCGCTGTTATAACACTCTCGTCAGCACCCATTGTATAAACTTTTTGAGATATAGTTGAACTTACAGCGTGAGCTAATGAGCCATAAGAAAAAGTCAGCTCGCCTGTTGTATTTTCATAACCCACAAAATAATTGGCATAATCCTCTGATAACCCTGCTTTTGTGTCAATTGCTATATTTGCATCTAAAATTATAGCGCTTTTTGCTGCATCTTGTGCTATTACAACACTAATTGGAACATTTTGAGCATCGCCTATAACTTCGATTTCTTTTAAATTAAACTTGCCAGTGCCAGATAAATTATCAGCACCGATTTTATCCGCTTCTTTAGTTGCAAAATCAACATCTATGCTTAAATTAGTGTTACCGGTTAAATTAAGATCATCAAAAATGATATCTTGAACTGTGCCATTTTTAGCATTTAATGTGCCACCCGTAGACACGAAATTGGCATCTTTGAAGCTAGCTTCAGCACCTAGTGTTAAATATGCACTCCCCTTGTTTAAAAGAACTGTTCCACCTGAAATAGTACTTGAAAAATCTTTATTAATTTCAACTTCGCCCGCTGTAACAAAAACATCATTATCTTCGACGCTATTGTTAAATACTACCTTGCCAGTTGAACCAGAATTTTTATTAACATAGACATCACCAGTAAGCATACCTCTTACTTCATCTTCAAATGTGATTGTTCTACCACTTGAGGCATCAAGGTTTAATACGCTTCCGTTAAATAAAGCAACATCCCCTGCTTCAACACCCGCTGAAGCTGGAACTTTAAGAGTATTTTTTTCAAAAGTAACATCAAAATTGTTTGCTTTAATATTCACTGTGCCGTGGTTTTCTAAAGCAGCATTTGAAAAGCCAGAATAATTTGCAACATCAATAATGCTTAATTCTCTACCCTCTGTTATGATTATTCCGCTTATACCAAACTCTGAAGCATCTGATATTGCTTTATCTGTTGTAATATCAAACCCGTTACCCTGAATAATCATCTCAGAGCCACCTAAAAGTCTGATATTTTCTTTTACTATTTCATCACTTTTTACATTGTAAATTTTGCTATCAGCGGGGCTATTTACAGTATCCTTTAAATCCATTTCAGAAAAGGACAACTCGCCAGATTCTTTTGTATAAGCAATTGCTTGATAAGCACTTACGACACTATCAACGTGATTTATGACATAATTTTCATCCAATTTAATTGCATTTCTAACTGCACTTTCAAGGGCTGTATCTGAATCTTCAAACAATACAACTTTAATTTCTGTATCACCAGCCTTAGCGTCAGCTATGATATTTATTTCATTCAATGAAATTGTTTTATTTCCATTATTTGTAAATGTATCAAGTGTGAATTTATCGGCTTGTTCAGTGTTTAAATCTACATCAACAGCATATTTGATATCAGAATTAAGCATCATATCACCTAAATGATAGTCTTTAATCCTGTTTCCAGTAAAATTAATTCTCCCGCCATTTACATTAAAGTCTGTACCAGAAGCAAATCCACCACTGTATTCTGTGCCACCTAGTGTAACAGAGCTAAGACGAAGTTCGCCATTGTATAAATTTATAATGTTACCCGAAACTAAATTGTTAAAAGTGACCGTACCGCCAACAATATCACCTAAACTAGTAACATTATTAATGTTTATTACACCATTACTTCCTTTAACAGAATCATCAAAAGTCAAAGAAGACAACGTTCCAACGTTCATATTTATTGTACCGCCGTTATTATATATGGCGTTATAACCGCCATCAATACCACTTTGCTCGTCTTTGTTTCCGCTAAACAACATCGCAGCAGCGTTTGCAGCTATGTGAACTGTTCCTCTATTATTATAAAGTGCTCCACCTTGCTTTGCTTGGTTTTTCGAGAACTGCGAATTTGTAAGTGTTAACAAGCTTGTATTATATATCGCACCACCGCCCGTTCCACCAGTAGCAACGTTGCCTGTAAACGTTGACATATCAACAACAGCTGAACCAGCAGCACTGCCAGAAATGTATAAATATAATGCGCCACCGACAGAAGACGCTACGTTATTTATAAATTTTGAATCTTATCCTCTTGTAGCTATAGCTCCGCCTTCTCTTGCGTCATTTGAATCAAAAACAGACATATACACACTCATTGTGTTATCCCCGTTTGATAACGCTCCACCTCTATAGCCAGCATAATTATCTATAAAAGAAGAGTAGAATATATTTGTAGTATCATTTGAAGAAAGAGCTCCGCCATTTCTTGAAGCTGCGACTTTATTATTTACAAAAATAGAGTTAAATATGTTTATCTGCCCATTGTCGCCACCAACTGCCCCACCAAAACCAGCGTTGTACCCATTAACTAATAGTGCATCAACAACATTTATAACGTTTGAAACGTTGGCGCCATTTCTCACCATATAATATTTACCTTGACCAGAAATTTCATAGACATGTGTTCCATATTCCACATTTGAATCAGGAACAGTTATGGTCTTTGTACTTTCATTATACGATATGTCTTTAGATTGAGAATCTTTTAAATTACCAAATATTGTGAATACACCAGTATTATCAGCTGATGAAGTTAAAATTAAATCATCATTTAGTGTAAATGATTTGTTGCCTTCGGTACCCCTTGCAAGAGTATAGCCATCAGCACTAGAGGCCTCAAAGGTCAATTGTCCACTACCTGCTGCGCTTGTTACCGTATACATTGTATTATTTGTATATGTGTTACTTGTTTTTATAGATGAAGGAGAACCAGCTCCTGTAAAAACATCTAGTGTTTTTACTCCAGTCATATCGCTTATTACTCTAAAATATGACAATTCTGGAGTTCCAGCAACGCTTGTAGCATTTATTGTATCAATGGCACTGTCGGCTAAATCTACATCAAGCCAAAGGTGTCCGCCTGATTTTTGGGTAATATTGCCAGAAAAATGCTCTTGAATTGAACCATGGGCAAATGATAGATTACCCCCATAAAGATATAAGTTGTTATCATAGATAATACCATCTATAAAAACCGTACCGGTTGTTGGAGTATTTATTTCAGGAGTTGAAGGATCCGAGTCATGATCCACTTTTACAGATTGGTTTATATGCACACTACCTGTATTATTACCAGTTATGTTATCTCTAATATCGACAAACCCAGTAGCACTGTGTTTATTGTTGAAAGTCCTAGAAGTGTTTGAACCTGCATTTATGTATAATGCACCACTGTTGTAAATGGCGTCACCTGTACCTGACACGTCATCATTGGCGTAAATACGGATTATTCCATCATCAGCTATGATACTCATAGTTCCTTTATTGTAAATTGCGCCACCGGCAAATTCAGCCATGTTTGCAAGAAAACTAGAGTTATATATGTTTACCGTACCAGCTGTGTCATTGTAAATTGCACCACCATAATTCGCCTTGTTTCCAGACAAGCCCAAAAGTGGGTTGCTTGTAAAAATGGTGTTATCCATGCTCAAAGTACCGCTTTGATTATAAATCGCACCACCTACGATATTATCACCAGTGCCCTCTAGCACGTTACCTATAAAACCAGAATTATGAATATACATATTCCCTTGGTTATATATCGCACCGCCTTTTTTGTAGTTTATGTCACTTTCTATGTTATTAGCCTGAAACATAGTTGAATATAATTTTGCGCTACCACCGCTTGCGTTAAATAAGGCACCTCCACCAGAATTTTGTGCTTCATTTTTAATTGTATTGTTTAAAAATTGTGTATTATTGGCTTCAAAAATAGCAGAGTTATAAACTGCACCGCCGCCAGAATTTTGTGTTGATATATTTGTTAAAGAGTTATCTAAAAAATCACCATCGTGGATAATAAGTTTACCGCCAAGATTTTTTATTGCTCCACCACGCTCAGTTATCAGTGTTACCATAGTTGGTTAAAGCAGCGACATCATTAGATGATGACTGTAAGATATTTAGATTTCTTATAGCGACATCTATACCGCTTGCAATTTTTAGTCCGCCAAAAGTATTTTGCCCAAATATATCGTGCTTGTTACCTATGATTTCAACATTTGCAACTATTTCATTAATTGTGTCCCTAATAATTAAATCACTGTGAACAATAATTATTGATTCTTTTGATTTAATCGCGTTATTAAAATCGAGGAAATTTGACACCTCAATTGCCGACAAGGGTGCTTGAAGTAAGGATAGAAATATAGCGATATATGCAATTTGTTTTTTTCTGCTCATAGTGGGCCCATTCAAGAGATAGTTTCTCCAATTTTCAATTATAACTTGCATTCTAGCTATGTTAATCATACGTATAAACGAAAAATTCAAATAGGATGCTATTTTAAGCTGACAAAATTATTAAATTTTATTTTTCTGCAAGTTTACTTTGTGCTCATTTGCCAGACGTAAACCCAGATA
>CAYJMX010000108.1:0-5348 GCA_964371485.1 uncultured Gammaproteobacteria bacterium
TGATATTATTTTAATAGTCAATCATGATTAAAACAGTACTAAAATTATTAATAATAATATCTATATTTATTATAAATATATCTGGCGCCCACGCTGCTTTTATTATAAAAATCCATGGGCTTGAATTTGACAACTCTGATAATATCGTAGGAATTAAATCAGAGGGGATGATATATCCTAAAACAAGAGAATCCCAAGAAGATGACGAGTTTGACACAAACGAGCCACAAAATGTTATCGCAAAAGGATATTTAACAGAGCCAGAGAGAGTATTTATTGATATTTCAAATGCGATTTTAACAGACAATCAAAAAACTTATGTTATGAAAAACTCTTTTTTTGAAAACGTTAAAATCTCACAACATTCAACAGAGCCCAACATTGTAAGGATTGTGTTTACATCAAAGAATAAAATTAACCCTCTTGATTTTAAAATCTTTGCCAATAATCGCCAAATTTTTATGCAATATAAAAAAGAGATGATACAGGGGAAAAATTTTAAAAGTATATATAACAACCTAAAAGAGGGCGAAAAAGGGCTGGAGTATTTTGAGAGCACAAGTTATCTTGTTGAAAAAAAACAAAGAGTAACAGATGTGTCTGATGATAATAATGAACTATTGGAGCAAAATACAGATAATAAAGAGCAAGAAAAAGAAGAAACAAGCCTGAAGGATTTGGTCTTTAAAACGGTAGTTTCAGAGCCAAAAATGACAAGGTTTAAATCTTCATATTACCTTCATGGCATTCAAGAGGCCAAAAACGGAATATTATTAAAAGGGGCGGGGACAATAACTCTAAAAAATTCCCTTTTTATAACACAACCCAATCGCCTTATTGTTGATTTAGAAAATGCAAATCTAGCGCAAGAGCTTAGAAACACAACACATATTATCCCTACTAATCAAAATTTAGTTGATGAAGATGGAAAAGTAAGCGAGCCTGATAGATTAAGAATTGGGCAAAACACCCCCTCCACAGTTCGACTTGTACTAGAAGGCGATAATATTTCAGATTATAGATTTGTTATCTCGCCTGATATGCAGGGGCTTTTTATTGCAAGAAGACTTGATGTGTTGAATTCAAAACTGACTCAAATACCAAGCAGAGTGCTGTCTTACACGGGTTATAAACTTGAAGACGGGACACATCAAATAAATATAAAATTTTCAAATCCTGTAGCTCTTACAATGTTTGAACAATTTTCAAATTTTTATTTAGATCTTCAAAACGTTGATGATTTTAACCCATTATCTCTTGTTGAACTTAACAAACATCCAGATTACAAAGGAATTAGCGCACAGAAGATAGCGCTTGAAAAATCAAGAATAGTTTTTAATTTAGCAGATTCAACAAAAATTAATGCTAAAATTTCCCCTGATTCTAGAGAATTAAGAATATATTTTAAGAAAAGAGAAAAAGAAATCGTACCAGATAAGCAACCTGTTGTTGCAAAAAAACCTGATACAACTGTTGAAGAAAAACCAATTAAGCCAAGCACTATAAAGGGTAAATATACTGTTGTAATTGACGCTGGCCACGGTGGTTTAGACCCTGGGGCTGTTGGTGGAAAAATTTATGAAAAAGACCTTGTATTATCAATATCAAAACAGATTGAAGCGAACCTAAAAGAAAAAGGCGTGTTCACTTATATGACAAGGGATAGGGATAAGTTCCTTGAATTAAAAGAAAGAACAGACTTTGCAAACGCTAAAAAGCCAGATGTGTTTATTAGTGTACATATTAATTCAACCGTTAAAGACAGTATTAAAGGCTTTGAAACACATTGGTACCACGAAAATGGATTAGAGCTTGCAAGAACAGTGCATTCTAAATTTGCTAGTTCTAAAAACCTTAAAAGCTTTAACACAATTGACAGGGGCTTGTTCAGGTCTAAATTTTATGTTATAAATCACACAAAGGCGCCAGCAATATTGGTTGAAATTGGCTATATTTCAAATTCTTCAGAAAGAAAAAAACTAACCAACGAGGAGCGTCAAGAAGAAATTGCAAAATCAATTGCAGATGGGATTATGGAGTATTTAAAATAGTGGGATATGAAAATAAAATAGCTGTAATGGATTCTGGCGTAGGTGGTTTAAGCATTTTAAGCGAGCTTAAAAAAGCGCTGCCTGAAGCTGATTTTGTTTATTTTGGTGATACAAAAAATCTTCCATATGGAACAAAAACACCAGATGAAATTTTAGAATATAATATTAAAATTCTAGATTATTTTAAATCCTTAGGCATAAAAAATGTTGTTATCGCCTGCAATACAACTTCAGCACTTACTTATGACACTCTTTTAGAAAAATATACAGATTTAAACATCTACCCACTTATTCAATCACTAGAAAAAGCACTTGTAGAAGGACTCAGGGATGATGATTGCATTGTGAATCTAGCGACTGCTTTAACTGCTAAAAGTAAAAAATATTCTGAGGTGGTAGCAAAAGGCAATAAAAATATTAAAGTGTGCGAAATTCCTTGTACGGGTTTTGTTGAAATAGTTGAAAATAGGCTGTATGAAACAAAAGAAGCACAAGAACTTATAGAAGAAAAAATGCTTGAGGCGAATAAAAATAATCCTAAAAGGATTATTTTAGGTTGCACTCATTATCCATATTTAATAAATTTATTGTCAAAACACGCCAAAGAAGACATCTTTTTTAATCCAGCTAAAAGCCTAGCGCAAATTGTTAAAAAGGATTTATCAAATCTTGTGGGCAATTCAAAAGTTGAATTTTTAGTATCAAAAGACCCGCTTCAATTTAAAAACAGCGCAAAACTCTTTTTTGAAATTAAGGATGAAGTTAAAGAAATTATTCTAAAATAGCATCTTTTGGAACAACTGTCACGCCACCTTCAGACACATAAAATCCGCGTTCTTCATCTTTTTGTCTATCGAAGCCGATTTCAGTATATGGCGGGATAACAACGTTTTTATCAATAATCGCTCTATTGATATGAACATGTCGTCCTACATTTACATTTTCAAGCAAAATAGTATCAGACACAGTAGAAAAACTGTTTATTTTTACCTTTGGAGATAAAATACAGCGTGATAATTTACCACCTGATATGATACAGCCCTCTGAAACTAGTGAGTTTTTCGCCATACCAACACGCTTGTCTTCATCCCAGATGAATTTCGCTGGTGGATAGTTGTAGTTAAAAGTTCTAAGTGGCCAATCTTTTGAATATAAATTCAACTCTGGATCATAATCTAATAAATCCATATTCGCTTGCCAATAACTGTCAATGTTTCCTACATCTCTCCAATATCCTCGCTCAGAGTCTGACATTGAAGGATATGAGTTTGATGCAAAATCATATACAAAAACATTTTTTCCACCGTGCAACATATTTGGAATAATATTTTTTCCAAAATCGTGCGATGAATTCTCATCTTGTGAGTCTTTTTTAAGTTCATCAACTAGCATATGTGGATTAAAAACATAATTACCCATTGAAGCCAAACACTTTGTAGGGTCCCCTGGCAAGTGCCTTGGGGTTTGTTGAGGCTTTTCAATAAAGTTTACTAAGCGCCAATTTTCATCAACTTCCATAATTCCGTACTCGCTAGCTAGCTCAATTGGAATTGGAATAGCGCTTATTGTTAAGTCTGCATTTTTTTCTTTGTGATAATTAATCATCTGACGCACGTTCATTTTATATATATGATCGCCACCAAATACGCAAACTAGTTCATAATTATCATCCATAATTTGATTTGCGTTTTGATATATGGCATCAGCTGTGCCTTTATACCAATTTCCATCTGTTCTCATTTGCGCTGGAACGCAATCAACAAATTGTCCAACACTAGAGGATAGGTTCCAACCACGAGAAAGATGCACGTTCAGAGAATCTGATTTATATTGTGTTAAAACTTTGATTTTATAAAAACCGGAGTTCACAAAATTGTTTAAAACAAAGTCTATAATACGATATCTGCCACCAAATGGCACCGCAGGCTTTGCTCTATCACGAGTAAGAGGATAAAGGCGCTTGCCTTGCCCACCTGCTAAAATCATAACTAACACATCTTCAGAAAACATATTCAACATAAGAATATTATACACTTTATTTTCAGATTTGAAATACTTCTTTAGGATTATAAAATGTAAAAAAAGCCACCTCGTTTAAGAAGTGGCTTTTGGAATCTAGTTTTATATTACTATCCTTGTCTGTTAGAATAGCAAGCTTTACAATAGATTTCTTTACCTTCAATTGGCTTGAATGGAACTTCAGTGTCAATTCCGCATTCTGAACAAGTTGCATCAAACATTTTTTTTCTTGTTTTTTGTCTGCGACCTTTTCTACATTCTTGACATCTTTTTGGTTTGTTCACTAGGCCTTTTTCGGCGTAGAACTCTTGCTCGCCTGTAGAGAAAATGAATTCACATCCACAGTCTTCGCATTTTAGAGTCTCGTCTTGGTACATAATTGTCTCCTTTGGTTTGTTGTGAATAGAGCGCCAAATTACTTTAATCTATTGCTCGATTTCTGGGTAATATATACATTGTATCGCATTTTATTATTTTGACAAGTAGAATCTTATTTTTGCTTGTCAAAAAACTTAAAATATGATAATTTTTTACTATGATAAAACCTTGGGATGATTATTTTTTAGAAATAGCAAAAACCTGCGCTTCACGCTCTAATTGTTTAAGAGCACAAGTCGGGGCAGTTATTGTTGGAAAAGATAAGAAAATTAAAGCAACGGGATACAATGGAACACCATCAAAGGTTATTTCTTGTGTTGAACTTGGTTGTTGTTATCGAATGGAAAATAATATTGAATCTGGCACAAGATATGAAACTTGTCGCTCAATCCACGCTGAACAAAACGCTATAATTCAAGCAGGGCAAGACAGATGCCAAGGTGCCGATATGTATATTTACGGTCATAATTTCATTTGTATCTTATGCCAAAGATTTATCGTTCAAGCTGGAATCGATAAAATTTATTTAAAAAAGGATGATTCAACTCCTGTTGAATGTGTGGATGCCAACAAATTAAGAGAAGAACTTTCAAACGCTTTCTCTTGCAAGAAATAGCCTTGTAAATAATTGTAAACAAAGGCGCAATTTTATCCAACTTTTTGTTTTTATATATATGTATAGTAAATAGGTATAATTGTGAACGTACAAAAATTCGGACAATTGAATACAGGTTTCGCAGCTACTGAGCTCAGAAAGCAAGAAGGCGAAATTGGAACACCCAAGAGGGAGAATGAAACTCGTCAGGCAAACATTGCACCTTTAGACAGCAGATTGGCTCAATATGACGTTAGAACGATTCAGCCAAGCGTAAAAAGTGGCGAAGTTGCTCCTCAAGAAGT
>CAYJMX010000109.1:0-4496 GCA_964371485.1 uncultured Gammaproteobacteria bacterium
CTTTTGGTTCTGTTTTCTTTCTTTTTGCGTCTGTCAAAAAGAAAGAAAATGAACACACATAAACATCTGAGGCACATGTAACAAGGCTCATTCATTTAAATCTAGTGCGGTCGCACTACGATTTAAATTTCATTTGGGTACGGTTTCAAACTTCAAAAAGGGTTCATCACCCTTTTTGTGCGTTCTCACACACCAAAGGCTCATTCATTTAAATCTAGTGCGGTCGCACTACGATTTAAATTTCATTCGCATAAAAAAAAGCCGTCCATTAAAGGCGGCTACTAGACTTGGGGAGGAGGTTTTGAGTTGGACTCAATGTCCTTATACCCAGTTTTACGACTTTATAACCCAAACCTTGAGCAATATCATCCATATAGACTAATTTTTAAAAAACGTTCAATAAAAACGCACCTTTAAGGGTAAAATAATGTTTATGAAAAGACTTTTTTCAATACTTTTAATATGCTTTTTGTTCCTAGCTACACTTGGCTCAGAAGCCGCGACAAAGAAGAAAAAGAAAGCAAAGAAAACAAAAATTCCTATTGAATTTGAAACAAGGGACGGCGTTGTTATGCGAGGCGAATTATTTATGGCGCCACAAAAAAAGCCTGCTCGCCCACTTGTTGTGCTTTTGCACTCATTTGGAATGAAATCGACAGAGTGGCTTGATTTGCCAACAGACTTGCAAAAAGAAAACTATAATGTTCTGGCGCTTGATTTAAGGGGCCATGGCAAAAGCGTTTATAAAACAAATTTAAAATATTATACTCGAATGAAATTTGAAAAAAAGGACTGGAGTAAAAACCCACTTGATGTAATTCAAGCTGTTGATTATATTAGTAAAACTTTTTTGTTTGTTGATACTAAAACAATTTATATGGTGGGAGCCGACCTTGGTGCAAATTCTGCTGTACTTTCGGCAAATATTATGAAAGACAAGCCAAGAAGGCTTATTTTAATTTCGCCATTCACCAATTTTAAAGGATTAGACATTGCAAATGTTGTTCCTAGGATTCAAAATATCCCAACCTTTATTCTGGCTTCAAGAGCAGATACGTTTTCTTTTGGACAAGCAGACATCATCTCAAGGCTTGTGAAGTCACAAATGAAGTTTAATATATACAAACAAGGTGGCTCTGGCCAATTGCTTTTAAAACGCAATCCAAGCTCTTATAAAGAAATTATCAAATTCATTACTATTGAAGAAGCACTTAGAGAGTTTGAGAAAATTAATGATAAAGAACCTCAAGAAACAAAAGAGGCTGCAAAAGAAACGCCAAAGGAATCAAAGCCACTCTCAAGTAAATAGAGGATTACAAAAAGGCATTATTTTTATATAGTTAACTCATATGACTTATGGAGTGTTATTATGGGGAAGAAGTTAAAAGCTGATTTAGTTCAACAACAGGCGGGCTTAAGGGTTGTAAAACCTATTAAAACAAAGCCTTATAACGATATTGAGCTTAATAATTGGAAGCTTTATTCTCACATCAACACAGGTACTATGTGGAATTATGAATCTCGTGAGAAAAGAAATGGTCACTCAAATGACTATCACGGAAATTATATCCCGCAAATTGCAACTCAGCTTTTTGAAAGATTTACAAAAAAAGATGATGTTGTATTAGACTTATTCTTCGGCTCTGGAACTTCTGGCATTGAAGCGCTAAATATGGGGCGCCGTTGTATTGGGGTAGAATTAAAACAAGAACTTGCTGATTATGTATCAGAAAAATTCAGCAAAAGAGAACTTGTTTCAAAGATGAATATAATATGCGCTGATAGCGCATCAAACGATGCTAAGAATAAAATTCAAGCAAGGCTAGAAGTTATGGGAAAAGAAAGTGCCCAATTCTTAATGCTTCACCCACCTTATGATGACATTATTAAATTTTCAGACAAAAAAGAATGTCTTTCAAATTGCGAATCGACAGAAGAATTTTATGACCTTTTTAAACAAGTAGCAAAAAACGGATATGACCTGCTTGAAAAAGGACGCTTTGCGGCACTTATTATTGGGGACAAATATGCAAACTCTCGTCATGTTAATTTAAGTTTTGAATGCCAAAAAAGAATGGAAGAACTTGGCTTTATAACAAAAGCGGTTATTGTAAAAAACATTGCAGGTAACGAGCGTGCCAAGGGAAGAACAGCAAACCTTTGGAGATATAGAGCGCTATCTGGCGGTTTTTACATTTTTGAACATGAATATATTATGATTTTTCAAAAAGTAAAATAGACTTTTAAGTAATTTGAAAAGGACATTTTGAACATCTTGCTTTTGGATGATACATTAAATTATCCTCAAGATCATACATTTTAGCTATTCTTGTAATTAAAACATTTTTACAAAGCGGGCAAAAGATGTCTTCTTTTCTGTTACCGAGTTCAATAATCTGCTCTTTAATCTCATCAATTTGGGCTTTTGATGCCATATACATATCTTCGACTTTTTCATAAACTTTAATTTCATCCAATGTAACTTTAAGCCCCTTGGACAATTTTTGGCGAACTGTTGTAGATAAAAAAGTTTCAATGCCTGATTCAATAGAATTTATTTCATCAATAGTTAGGTTGCATTTGTTAGCTAGCCCGCTTTGAGAAAGCCCAACTTCCTCTCTTGTTGTACTCACAAATTGCGCTAGGTTGTCAAACTTTTTTTCTATTTTATTCTTCTGGTTGGACATTTCTAGCCTTTTTTTCTTTGTACCAAGCAAGAAGTACAGACGCAAAGAATATGCTAGAATATGTACCTGCTATGATACCTAAAATCATTGCTAAGATGAAATCTTTAGTAGTTGAACCGCCAAACAGATAAAGCGCACCAAGGGTCAACAATGTAGTTAAAGAAGTGTTTATACTTCTTGCTAATGTTTGATTTACTGACGCGTTTATTATTTCACCAGCTGAATATTTTTTTGCTAAAAATCTTGTATTTTCTCTTATTCTATCAAATACAACGATTGTATCGTGTACTGAAAAACCAATTACAGTAAGGATGGCAGTAATAAACAAGCTGTCTACTTGCACGCCAAACATAATACCTAAAATAGCAAATACGCCCATTACAAACACAGCATCGTGGAAAAGTGCCGCAAGCGCAACAACTGCGTAATCCGCTTGGAATCTAAAAGAAATATAGGCAACTATTCCTATAAATGCCAATAATAGCGCCATAAGCGAGTTCTTAAAAAGCTCTTTTCCAAGTGTTGGTCCAACAGATGTTGTTGATACTAGCACTGGTGATTTTGTATTATTAGACAATATTGTTGTAATTGCCTGAATTTTTTTATTATCTTTGTCACCAATAAAAGCGGTCTTAATTGAAATAATGTTTTTAATAACACCCTCATCAGAGTTGTTATTTATGTTTTGAATAACAGGGTTTTTAATGCCTTGCTTTTCTAATTCATCACGAATAATTTCAACATGAAGAGGCTTAACAGGCTCTTCAACGCCATATTGAACAATTGTGCCACCTGTAAAATCAATCCCCAACTTAACAGGAGCGTGATTTTTCTGTACGCACATAAGATAAATCATTGCAATAATACAAGGGATCAGAATTATTGTACTTATTGCTAAATATATTTTTCTTTGTTTTATAACATCAATTAGATATTTTTCTTTTATTAAATTAGGGTTTGCCATTTTTTTCTCCTTAATCTAGCACACCGAACTTTGCTTTTTCTTTTCTTGTGTCAACAGCGCTGTACGCATCTTGAATTTCTTCTGGCTTTAACCCAAATAGTTGTGGATGTTTTAATTCGCCAGTTCCAAATATTAAATGCATAAAGTTCTTAGTAACACTGATTGCACTAAACATTGAAACCAATACACCAAGTGCTAGTGTTAAAGCAAAGCCTTTAACAACGCCTGTTCCAAGTGCGTATAAAATCGCACAAGTGATTATTGTTGTCATGTTTGAATCGAAAATACTTGTAAACGCTCTATCAAAACCTGAATTAATAGCAGTAAATAATGATCTACCTGAGCGTAACTCTTCTTTTGTTCTTTCAAAAATTAATATATTAGCATCAACTGCCATACCGATAGAAAGTACAAAGCCAGCAATACCAGCTAATGTTAGCGTTACAGGGATGGCTTTAAATATTGCAAATAATATCAATGAATATACTAATAATGCAAAGCAAGAAATTAAACCAGGAAGTCTATAGTATGAAATCATAAAGATTACCACGAGTAACAAGCCTGCAAGTCCTGCAATTTTACTTTTTTGTATAGAATCAGCACCTAAAGTTGGCCCAACAGAGTTTTCTTCAATAATGTCAGCACCAACAGGAAGAGCGCCTGCGTTTAATAAATCAACCATATTTTTAACTTCTGGATAGTCAAAACCGCCTTCACCACCTGTTATTTGAGCGTTACCACCTGTGATTTGTTCATTTACTCGAGGGGCAGATTTTAATTCTCCATTAAAGAATATTGCCATTTGTTGACCAACAAGTTGTTTTGTTAAAGTGGCGAATTTTTTA
>CAYJMX010000109.1:4506-5325 GCA_964371485.1 uncultured Gammaproteobacteria bacterium
TACAACCCACTCACCATTACTTGGAGATGAACCTACAAGGGCTTTTTTAAGGTCGCGACCCGTAAGTCCTGTCGATTGCCAAATTGTTTCGCCTTGTCTGTTCGTGCCTTTTGGCTTTTTAAATTCTAATTCAGCAGTTTGACCTAAAAATTCTTTAGCTTTTGTAGTATCAGATATGTTTGGAATTTCAATTAATAATCTATTTTGTCCAACTTTTTGAACTGTAGTTTCTCCGACACCAAGTGCGTTAACTCTGTTTTCAATAGCGTATTGAAGTGAATCCATAATTTCTGGAGTAATTTTAGGTATTGTTTGCGATGTTTGAGCTTCAAGCACAAGTCTTGAACCGCCAACAAGGTCTAAACCTAAAGATGTGGGCTTTTTGATTATAATAATGGAGCAAGTAATTACGATAGCCCAAAAAAGAATAAGTTTATTTTTCATAAATTGATTTATATCCTACTTGAAATCTACATTTAAATTTTAACAAAAACATATATATTTTACTAATAAGGGAATAAAATTAGCCAGTTGATTAATATTTAAAAAATAAAAAATCCGCCATCTAACTAAGCGGAGTTTTTAATAATTTGTGGTAAACATCTTCTACCGTGTAATACTTTTGTTGTTAATAATCTTTTTCCTAATTCCTGTAATTAGACGTCTAGCATCTAAATTCTAGCCATCACTCCTTCCTGAAATAAAACTGTTATATTATAAAACTAGAAAATTAAAGCATGGGCAAGCAAAGTATTATTAAATTAATTTTACAATTGACCATGCCCTTTGAGCCTTATAGAAAAAAATAAAATTTACAAA
>CAYJMX010000110.1:0-4534 GCA_964371485.1 uncultured Gammaproteobacteria bacterium
AGATTTTAATGAAATATATGAAAAACATTTTATTTCAAAACCAGCACGCTCAACAGTAGCCGCAAAAGAACTTCCAAAGAACGCCCTTGTTGAAGTGGAAGTTATAGCGCACAAGGAAGACTAGTCAAGCCAGTCTAGAAGCGCCTTTTGTTCTCCAAAATCCAAATTTGACACTTTAGCAAACTCGCAATTGTATAAAAATTTTGAGCTTAAATTATAAGCCAAAGGCTCTTGCTTAAAGCCCGCTTCTTTTATTTTTTCTGGACAAAGGCAACTGTTTTCAAAGTCATAAACATTTGAATAATTAAGCCCATGATCAACACAAGAAGGTATTATAAGACTGCCGTCTTCTTTAAAATACGGCAGGCCAAAAGTGCGACAAACAACCATTCTATGCTCATAAACAGAACATTTTTCATCTACTAAAAATGGACAATCATACAGCCAATTTCTATCTCCGCCTTCAAGTTTTCTTTTTTCTTTTAAATGAACAATATTAGCAAGCACGGCGTCCCTTGTAGCGGTATCTACTAATTCTAAACCTTTTTTTAAATAATCAACCTCAATTTTTGAACTAGGATAACATCCCGTTTTGCAACACAGTGAACATCCGCTTTTACAAAACATATAGTCCTTTTGTGCATCAAAAAATTGCTCCAACTTTGGAGTAAGTAGCTTCAAAAAGTTTTCATAATTTTTAAACATAATTAACCTTGTAAAATAATATCACAGATTTTTGTAAATAAAATGAATTTTTCTTGACATAATTCGATTTGAAATATTATGATAATGTTAGTATGTGTAGAATCGGAGCAATTAAATCAAAAAAATATATCCACCCATCTTTGGGGTTAAGACTCATGCGCTCGCAACAAGAAGGACATGATAACTCTGGATTTGCTTTTGTAGCGCAAGATTTGGGCGGTATTTTTGAAGACTATAAAGAGCTTCCTACTCTTTCTATGGCAGCAACCCTTGAAGGCGCAAGAAGAGCGGAAGATGTTCTGCATAAATTTGGTTTTGTGCGCGTATTTCAATGGACACCTGAAAAATTTCCATCAGAAGAGCTTGAAATTACACCTATGCCGAATTATTTATTTGAAACATTCGACTACCCAAGAAGCCACAAATACGCTACGAAAGAAGAAAAAGAAGAACTACTTCTTGAGGTGTATTTAAAACTTAGAAAAGAACTAGAAGTTGATGAACAGGGCTATGTTTATTCTTTTTGGCCAGATGTATTAACTTTAAAAGAAATTGGAAACCCAAAAGATATCGGGACATATTTTGGACTTTGGGACGATAATTCTGATATCAGTGCAAAAATAATTACAGCACAATGCAGACAAAACACAAACTACGACATCGTAAGATACGCCGCTCATCCGTTTTTCTTAGAGGGTTACACCGTTTTAGCCAATGGCGAAAATACATTTTATGAAAAAAATAAACATTTGCAACAAACGCTCTATAAAGCATATATGGGCTTTGAATCCGATTCACAATGTTTTTTATACTCTTTACACTATGTAAATAAAATTTTAAAATGGCCAATAAAATATTTTAAACACACAATCACGCCTCTATCTTACGAGCAAATTATCGAAAGAGAAGACAAAGAGGTATTACTTAGAATGAAAGCATCTCTTGCAAATCTTGAGATAAACGGACCAAACACAATATTGGGCGTGCTTCCAGAGGGCGATATGATTTGTGTTTGTGATTCAAAAAAATTAAGACCAATTGTTATTGGTCAAGACAAAAACATGGTTATAATGACATCTGAAGTTGCTGGACTTAATGACATTATGCCAGATCGCGATAGCACAAAAGACATTTATCCAACTGAAAAAGAAACAATCATTGTGGATAAAAATTTAAGGATTACAAGATGTCCACAGTAAAAATGAATGATTTACACCTAGATGATTTACCTTGGATTGTTGAATATGACGAATCTAAATGTGTTTTATGTGGAAAATGCACAGCTAGTTGCTCATTTGCAGCAATTAAGCCGACCCATGAAAAAAGATTAAAATCAGGTTCAATAATTGGGGAAACTCAAAAATTTGAAAAAAAACTTGTAATCAAACAAGAAATTTCTCTTAAAAACTTTTGTCGTGGTTGCGAAATGTGCTCTTATGTTTGCCCAACGGGCGCAATTAAGGCTGTTAGAAACCCAGATTCTAGAATTGCTCTAAAATACAACTCATTTACTGGCGACAGTGTTAAAAAGGGTGGACGTTCTACTCTTAACACGGAAGGTCGCACGCTTGATAAAATAAAAGTTGGAAGAATCTCGCAAATGACAGATCCATCTCTTGATGCGGCTCGCCATACTTTTGAAATTCGCTCTCCTTTAGGTAGAGTGCTGAGTGCGGATAAAATGAAATTTGAAGTCAAGGACGGAAACCTTGTTCCAAAGGGAAGCTTGCCACCGAATAGATGGATTTATCCAGTTATAATTGGCGATATGTCAATTGGTGCAATCTCTTGGAGAATGTGGGAAGCACTAGCTATAGCTACAGGGTATTTAAATGAAGTTTGCAACATTCCAGTTAGAATGTGCACAGGAGAAGGTGGAATCCCGCCAAGACTTTTGAAATCAAGATATTTAAAATATATGATTTTACAAATAGCAGCTGGCCACTTTGGATGGAACAGAATTATTGATGCTATGCCAGATATGACAGAGGATCCAGCAGGAATTCTTATTAAAATTGGACAAGGTGCAAAACCAGGTGATGGTGGACTTTTAATGGCAAATAAAGTTGCAAGATTTGTTCAAGAAATTAGAGGGGTACCAAAAGCTGACTTGTTAAGCCCTCCGACACATCAAGGCTTATACTCTATTGAAGAGAGTGTACAAAAAATGTTTATGTCGATGAATGCGGCGTTTAAATTCCAAGTACCTGTAGCAATAAAAGTAGCTGCAAGCGCCACAAGCGTTTCAGTTTACAACAACCTTTTAAGAGATCCATATAACATTGTGGGCGGATTTTTCTTAGACGGCCTAGCAGGCGGAACTGGTGCAGCGCACGAAATTTCGCTTAATCACACGGGTCATCCTATTACATCAAAACTAAGAGATTGCTATAATGCTGCAGTTCATCAAGGAAGACAAGGTGAAATTCCATTGTTCGCTGGTGGCGGTATCGGACAAGGGGACAGTTTTGCAGCGGATGTGTTTAAACTTATTTGCCTTGGAGCCAATGGCGTATTCACTGGACGCGCCCTACTTGAAGTGGCGGGCTGCGTTGGAAACGCTCAAGATAAGTGCAACTCTTGTAATACAGGACAATGTCCAGCGGGCATTGCAACACAAAACTTATGCCTCACAGAGCGTCTTGATATAGATGAAACAGCACAAAATATAGTAAATTATTTCTTAGCTATGGATATTGAGCTTAAAAAGCTTATGGCTTGTGTTGGCAACTCAACGCTTCCAGTCGGAAGATCCGACATCTTGGTAACAGTAGATAAACACATAGCTTCAAGGCTTAAAATACAGCACGCTTGCTAGAGGAAAATATGAGCACAAAAGCAAAAAAAGTAAAAATTACTACAATAGATAAAGAAAACAGAAGATCCACTCAAGATCTTCTTCAAGAGATTGCTCAAAAAGTATCTGAAGGCTACAACCATTTTGACATTGAAGCCTCTGGGCAGCACGACATCGGCTGTGCACTGTGGAGCAAAGATGGAAATAAATTATTATTCAATATTACAAACCCTGGTCAAAGAGTAGGCGCTATGGCAATGAACAACACTGAAATAGTTGTTGAAGGCTCTGCACCAGCGGATGTTGGCTGGCTGAATTCTGGCGCTAAAATCGTTATAAAAGGTGACGCTGGTGACACTTGTTCACATTGTGCTGCTAGTGGAAAAATCTATATAGGTGGGCGTGTAGGCACAAGATCTGGCGCATTAATGAAACACGATCCAAAGTACGCACCTCCAGAATTATGGGTATTAAAAAATACGGGCTCGTTCAGTTTTGAATTTATGAGTGGCGGTATAGCAGTAATTTGCGGATATCAATGCGAAGATATGCCATCAATTTTATCAAGCAGATCATGCAAGGGTATGGTAGGTGGAGTTGTCTATTTTAGAGGCAATATCGCTGAACTTCCAGCTAATGTTGAAATTAAAGAACTAGACAAAGACGATGAAACATTTTTAAACAAAAATATTGAAACTTTCTTAAAGGAAATTGGCAAAAAAGAACTAGCTAAAGAGCTTATCAATTTAAAAGAATACAAAAAAATTGTTCCAACAAAAATTGCAGCTAAAGAGAGAATGCCAATTAGTGAATTTAGAGCAAACAAATGGGTTAAAGATGGAATATTTTCAGATTTTATAAACGATGATTACAGCGTATCTGCGCTTGCTTCAACCGATACAGCAAGACTATATATTCCAGTTTTTGATAATAAAAAATGCACAAAATGTAACCTTTGCATGGCTCACTGTCCTCAAAAGGCAATTAAAAAAGATGGCGAGAGCTTAAAAGTTGAAGATAAAAGTTGTATCG
>CAYJMX010000110.1:4575-5261 GCA_964371485.1 uncultured Gammaproteobacteria bacterium
CTTAACATTTTGAATTAATTTTCAAAAAAGATAGCAATTTTATACCTTCAGATGTTTTATAAAAACACAAGAAGAAGGTGTTGTATGGGCTTAAATATTAATTCAGTTGATTCATTTAAAAAATATACTACTAATGATGCTGCAAAAAGTATGCAGAATCCAGTTCCTGCGGTGCAAAACACGCAAACAAAAGAACAGCCCGTTGTGACAACGGCAGTTCAAGATACCTTTTCAAGCACGATAAAAACAGCAGATAAAAAAGAGGGCGCGTTAGATAAATTTGCAAAATATTCTGGCCTAGTAGCCCTTGGCGCATTACCTGTCGTGGCTGTTGTTACAAATAAAATGACACTTAAATCAATCGCTAAAAATCAAGATAATCTTGTAAAAACAATTGAAGATAAAATTGGCACAACGGTAAATAAAACAATAGAAGAAGCAATTGAGCAATCACCAGAATTAAGAAAATTAAAAGCCAAAGAAAAGTCACTTTGGGCAACCCTTGCTACTGCTCTTGGTGTTTTAAATGTTACTGACTTAGCAAAAGACTACATCGCAAAAGATGATAAGGACTCTGATGCTAAAGACATCGACACGGTAAATAAAGTTGGCGAAAAATTAAAAGAAATTGACGACAAGGCAAATAGCGCTATCGATAGAGCAAACAGTGCTTTTGCAACACACAC
>CAYJMX010000111.1:0-316 GCA_964371485.1 uncultured Gammaproteobacteria bacterium
TAAGTCTAATGAAAAAACTATTATCCATCCCAATATTGCTTTTAACTTTTATCCTCTTTTGCTTTGCTAATAGCAGGCTAAATCAGGTAAAAGCACCTGTTGAAATAGAATATCAAGACCTATTTAACTATTATGCTTTTACAAATAATTTCTCATTACTTGAAGATAAGACTTACTTAGACACTGATTTAAAATTATATTTAATTAATCCAAATCATTATCTTTTGCCGTCCTCAAAATCAAGAACACAGGCGTCAAAAGAAATTATTAGAAATATTAAAAATTCAAAAGTATCAATCGATTTTGCAATTTATGG
>CAYJMX010000111.1:326-1164 GCA_964371485.1 uncultured Gammaproteobacteria bacterium
TAAACGCATTAATTGATGCAAAATCTCGTGGGGTAAAAATTAGAGCGGTTGTTGACTCAAATCCAAAAAGAAAAGATGTATATCATCAAACAAATTTAATTAGAAAGCACTTTGAATATAAAAATGACAACCACGCAGCTATTATGCATAATAAGTTCTTTATTTTTGATAAAAAAACTGTGATGACAGGGTCAATGAATATATCTTCAACAGGTTCTGGTGGCTATAATTCAAACATATGCGCTTTAATTGATGACAAAAAAGTGGCAGATATTTACACAAAAGAATTTGAGCAGATGTTTAAAGGAAAATTCAAACGCGAAAAATCTTGCTATAAATTAATAGATCACAGATTGAAAAATAGTGGGATTATAAGCATCTATTTTGCGCCCTCATGTGATATCTTAACTCCCATTTTAGATGAAATAAAAAATGCCAAAAATGAAATCCTTGTAAGTGCTTTTTATTTAACGCAAAGAGATGTTATTGAAGAGCTAAGCAAGAAAAGTAAAGAAGGGGTGAGGGTATTTCTTCTAATAGATTCTCTTGCTGCGTGGAATTTTAAAAATAGATTAGAAAAATTAAAAGAAAATGAAGTTAAAATAAGGCACGAAAATTTTTCTGGAAAAAATCATCAAAAGGTTATACTTATTGATAATAAAACCATAATTTTTGGCAGTGCCAATTTTTCAAAAAGTGCTGTCATAAAAAACGATGAGAATTTAGTTATTTTAAAGAATCCAGTTGTTGGTATGCTTTACAAAAGTCATTTTTTCAATATGTATAATTCTGTAATAAAAAAATACACAGACACCATACCAAGAGCCGAGGGATTGGA
>CAYJMX010000111.1:1174-4941 GCA_964371485.1 uncultured Gammaproteobacteria bacterium
ATTGGAGTCTAAGAATTCTTGCTACGATGGGATTGACAACAATTTTAATAAAAATATAGATTATTTTGAAAACAGTTGTAATAATTTAATGTTATAAATTTGCACTCTTGGGCTTTTTTATTTAAAATGTAAATAACAAGTAGACAGAGGAAGTTTTTAAAGAATGGAATTTTTTAGAAAAAATGCAAAAATTATAGTCCTGTTTTTAACAATAACTTTTGCAAGCTGGATGATAGGCGCAACAATTATACTGCCAATGTTAATGAAATAAGATGAAAAATATAAACCAAAAAAGTATCAATAAAAAACTGCTTGTAGTGCTTATGGCACTATGTTTTGGCTTGTCTAATTACTCTTTTGGTATTTCAGATAAAGATAAAGAGATTCTTGAAAAACATAATGCTGCTAAAAAACAAATTAAAAAACTAAAACTATTAGAGAGAATTGAATCCGATAAATTATATCAAAACCAAAGAAAACTTGAGAGAACTTCTCAGGATTTATCTTACAACAAAAGCCGTTATGACAGCGCGCAAAGCGAAATGGCTAGCCTTACAAAAGAGCTTGATAAATTAAATTATGATTTTCAAAACTTACAACAAGCTACAAACACAAGAATTATTCAAATATTTAAAACAAAAAGAAAAAGCTATATTGAATTTTTACTTCAATCATCTGATGTTAACAACTTTTTAGATAGACTATACTTTGAAAATATCATTATGAAAAGAGATAGAGATAAAATCTATCAACTTCAAGACAGAACAAGAAGCATAAGAGCACTTAAAGCCAGAATTGATTCACAAAGAAGGTATCTTGCAAGCTCTATTAAATCAATGGATAGACAACAAAAAAATATTCAAAGCGCAATTTCTGCCAATGAAAAACTTATACATAAATTTAAAACAGATAGAGCCACTTGGGAAAAGGCTGAACGTGATTTTGCAAAGCAATCTAAGAATATTGCAAAAATGATTAACCAGCAAACAACAAGCACGTCAAGCTCAACAAGCACAGTAGCGTCATCCACATTTATGCGCCCAGTAAATGGCTATGTAAGTTCGCCATATGGCTGGAGAGTTCACCCAGTGTTTAAAAGAAAAATCTTCCACTCTGGAACAGATTTTGCCATGCCTATGAATGCAAATGTTAAAGCTGCAAACTCTGGCAAGGTAATCTTTGTAGGCTGGCAAGGTGGATATGGCAAAGTTGTAATATTAGACCACGGCAAAATCAATGGCGTACCTACAACATCACTATATGCCCACTTAAATAGCTACTCTGTCGCCACTGGCAACACTGTTTCAAAAGGACAAGTTATAGCAAAAATTGGTACAACAGGATACTCTACAGGCCCTCACCTGCATTTTGAAATCAGACAAAATGGAAACACTGTAAATCCTCTCAACTTTGTATCAAAATAATTAAATAATTTAGTCGGTGCAAAATTATATTTTTAAGCTAAAATAGTATTAGTTCAAGAAATTAGGAGAAGCTGAAAATATATATTTATCCTGTAAAGAAAAATATATTAAAATCTTTCGCAATCTTTGCGTTAGCCTTTTCAAGCACTTTAAATAACTCCTTCGCTTATGAAATAATTGATGCCCCACTTGTTGATAAAAACAAGCCTATAGAAACTTCAACAAGTATTGATGTCGTTGAAGAACAACCACTTGAAATTCCAAACTTCTTTGAAAAACGCAAAGAAAAAAGAGCAAGAGAAGCTGCCCAAGAATCACAAGAGAAATCAAATATTACTTTAGACGCTGATGAAATGGAGTACTTTGAAGACAAAAAAGAAGTGGAAGCAAGAGGCCATGTCGTTATTAAAACGGGCGAAAAAGATGGCACAACGCTTAATGCTGATAAAGCAATTTATAATCAAGCGACAAATATAATAAGGCTTTTTGGCAATGTAATGCTTAAAAAAGATGGCTCTACTATTTTTGGCGAATTTATGTGCATTGATTTAAATGAAGAAAACGTGCTTGTGGATGAACCTACAGGAAAAATTGGTAGCCTTACAATTAGCGCACAAGAAGGATACGCTTGGGCAAATGAGCTTCAACTTATTAACGGTAGTGTTCAAATGGCACAAGAAGTTGAGATGATGCTTCAAACAAAAGGTTTTGGAAGCTATGATCATACATTGTTTGATAAAGAGCTTGCTGAATTAAAATTACAAAAGAAAAGAAGCATGCCTTTAAAGATTAAAACTCGCGAAATAAAAATCAAAAGCGAAAGAGACCACGAAGTTGTAATCTTAAAAGACGCAGAAATTTATTATAATAAAATTAAGGTTGCAAAAGTCGATAAAGCGGAATTATTATCAAACAAGACTTTTAATTATGTCGAAACAAGTAGCCCCGAAGTTGGTATGTTAAGAGGCTTTGGTACATATGCCGCCCTTGGTTTTACAACAGAAGTTCCTTTTGGTGGTAGCTTGAAATTATTACCAGCTCTTGTAATAGATGATGGACTAGGTATTGGTTTAATTGGAAGATATAGATCAGAAAAAAACTTTTTTGAAGCAGGCTATGCCACTTCAAGTAAAAACCTAGTTATGCAAGGTAAATACAACTTCAGCAAAGACCTTTATATTGATTATGGTAGAAATGCCTATTTTGATGAATGGTTTATGGGTCGAAGAATGCCAGGATATATGGCACAATTGGTGTATGACAAGAAACACAGGCTTGAAGACATTAAGGCTGATTTTAGACACAGGTTCACTGGTGGTTTTGTATCAGAATACAATGAAAGCGATTCTTCACTGTCAGATGGAACAATGCGTTTAAGATGGCAAGGTGAAATCAGAAAAGATTTGTACTCTAAAAGAGATTTAGAGCAAGATTTATTCTTTGGAGCAAGTGTTTATACTCAAGCTGGAGCCACTGTGTATGGCACAGGTGACACTCAAGCACTAGTAAGATTTGGTCCAGAAATTAGAACAAGGGTTAAAAACTGGGGCTCCAGAATTGGCTATGGTATCGCTGGCGTTCACGGGCAAAGTCCATTTGAATTTGATAATTACCTATATGGTAAACAATACATCACAATTGATGAGAACATAAAGCTTGGAAAATACCTTGCAATAGGATACAGAGGTACCGTTTCACTATTAAGAGACAACCCAAATAAGGACTTCTTAACAGAGAACAGAATTTATGCCATTATTGGACCAGAAGACGCTAAAGTTGGCTTCTCTTATGACTCATACAGACAACGTGCAGTTATCGATTTAATGGTGCTTGTAGGTTCAGATAATACAAAAATGAGCTATGATAAACTTTCGGTTGAAAATCCAGAGAGTACAGGCAAAAAAGCAAACGCATTTGAAAACTTTAAATTCTACAAAACAGGTGTTCCAAAAGAAGACATGCCTGAAGATGAACAGCTGGATCTTTAATTTATTATTTTAAATAATCATCAAATGTTTTATTAACATCAAATTTATAACCACAATCATCAAGAGTTGTTCCACCCATTTGAATAAACTCTGAATTCACCTGTGGGTAATCTCTGCAGAAAAAAGAGCGCATAAAATAAACAGAGCATTTGTTGTTTTTTAAAGCTCGACACTTAAACAAGAGCGCACCATATTGAATGTGTTCTTTTTCCACATCATCAACTTTTCCATTTATAACAAACTGTCTTAATTTTCTATTTTTCTTCTTTAGCTCTTCAAATGTTTCTGGTGTTTTTATATAGCCATTTTCATCAGAAAATAAAATGGTGGAGCAACATTGTCCACACATTTTACA
>CAYJMX010000111.1:4951-5232 GCA_964371485.1 uncultured Gammaproteobacteria bacterium
TCTGCCTTTTACAACGTATTTTGAAGAAAATAGGTTGTTTTTAATTTGCAAAATTATATCTTCGATAAAATTTTTGACTATTCTCATAAACTATCTTGAAGCAATTGTACGAGCAACATGCACACCAGATGCGCTTGCTTGCATTAATCCTCTTGTTACTCCAGCGCCATCGCCGATTGTGAATAGGTTTTTAACGCCCATTGTTTCAAGCTCGTTTGTTAATAATACTCTAGCTGAGTAGAATTTAACTTCTACACCGTAAAGAAGAGTGTAACGAGAAG
>CAYJMX010000112.1:0-5183 GCA_964371485.1 uncultured Gammaproteobacteria bacterium
GCACCTAGTTTCTACAAGATATGAAAGAAATGATGTTGAATTAAAACGTTCAACATTTCGTGCCCGTGGCGATATTGTTGAAATTATGCCATCTTATGAAAAAGTCATTACAAGGATTTATTTCTTTGGTGATGAAATTGAAAGAATTTCAAGGATTGATTCTGTTAGTGGTGAAATTTTAGAAAATCCTGATGAAATCGTGATATATCCCGCCGTTCATTATCTTGCATATGATGACAATATGGAAGAAACCATAAAAATAATAAGAAATGAATTAAGGGAAAGGCTTATTGAGCTTAATTCTCAAAACAAGCTTGTTGAGGCGCAAAGGCTTGAACAAAGGGTTAATTATGACATTGAAATGATTAAAGAAATGGGTTATTGCTCTGGAATTGAAAATTACTCTAGAATTATAGAACGCCGTGCTGTTGGTAGTGCGCCTTCGACCCTGCTTGATTATTTTCAAAGTGATTTTTTAACCGTAATAGATGAGTCGCACGTTACTATTCCACAGTTAAAAGGAATGTATTTTGGCGATAAATCAAGAAAAGAAACCCTTGTGGATTTTGGCTTTAGGCTGCCTGCCGCTAAAGACAATAGGCCATTAAAATTTGAAGAATTTTATCAAAGAATTAATCAAAAGATTTTCATCTCCGCAACCCCTGCTGATTTTGAAAAAGAGAACTCAGATAAAATTGTTGAACAAGTTATTCGCCCAACTGGCCTTTTAGATCCTGAAATTGTAGTGAAACCTACAGAGGGTCAAGTGCAGGATTTAATATCAGAAATAGAAAAAATTACAGCTAAAAAAGAGCGCACACTTGTTACCACTTTAACTAAAAAAATGGCAGAGGATTTAACCCAATATTTAATTTCTCAAGGAATAAGGGTCAGATATCTTCACAGTGGCGTGCAATCTCTTGAAAGGGTTGAAATCCTTAGGGATCTTCGACTTGGAGAGTTTGATGTGCTTGTTGGTGTTAACCTTTTAAGAGAAGGACTTGATATACCCGAGGTGTCACTTGTTGCGATTATGGATGCCGATAAAGAAGGGTTCTTGCGCTCTCTTACATCTTTAATTCAAACAATAGGAAGAAGTGCCAGAAACGCTGATGGCAAGGTTATAATGTATGGTGATAAAATTACTGATTCTATGAGAAATGCCATTGATGAAACTCAAAGAAGAAGAAAATTACAGATTGAGTATAATAAAAAGCACAACATTACGCCAAAAACTATTAAAAAATCAATTGAAAATAATTTGTTGAGCTTAGTTGCTAGTTATAGAAGCCTTGAAGACATAGTGGCAGAGCAAATGCTTGAATTTAATATTGATAAAAAAGATTTGCCTAAGTTGCTAAATAAACTTGAAAAAGATATGCATAAAGCAGCAAAGCTGCTTGACTTTGAAAGAGCAGCACAAATTAGAGATCAGATTAAAAAGCTAAGAGATATAAATTAATTTTTTATGTTATATTTTTCTTCAATTCTTTGGATATAAGAATCAAATTGTGAACTTTTTAATTTATAATCGCTTGGATAGACATTTCCTTTTCTATCCACTTTATTTTGAAATCCTAGATGCTCATAGAAAGAATCTTTTGTAGAGAAGACTTCAATACTCTTGCATTTGCTTTCTTTAGCAAGTTTCACCGCACCATATATTGCAAGTTCTCCTGTGCCTTTAAGTTTTGATGCGTTAATTTCATCTTCTCGTGTGGCATATTTTGGATTTGCCTGAAGAATAACGACATGTAGAACTTTTTGTTTCATAAAGTCTCTGTCTTCTCTTGTCATCATAAGACCTGTTGTTCTTGATGAGAAACTTCTGTGATTATCTTTTTCTATAGAATAAAAGCCTAGTTTACCATGTGATTCGTTTTTCTCTCTAAATTCATCAAGAAAATATCTTGAGTAACTTCTAACGTCTTCCTTTTTCCATGCGTGAGCCATTTTTCTTAAATCTTCTAAATCTGCATCTTCAATTTTTGAGAAAGAAGCAGGAATTAATTTATAAGAGCCGTCTTTTTTTCGTTCTTTTAAATTAATGTCATAAATTTTAGTAGATGTAAACGAGAGTGCATTGCCAAAATTAAGACCATATGCACCTTGAAGCTTGTGCGATGAGATCTGGTCGATTTTTAAAGTTGGACTTTGCGATGTCGAACTTTGACCCTTTTGTACCCTTTGCTGATGATTAAGTTTTGTTTTGTTGTGTTGTTGAATGCTAGTGATTTTCATTTCTGTATCCTATTTTCTCTATAAAACTTCTAAATAAATTTTTTTTCCTTTTTTTTAAATTTGTGTGAAAAAAAAGAGCTTCACAGCGAAGCTCTTTTCATATTAATTCCCTTTTAGCCCGTCAAGCACTAACTTTAAGCAGTCAAACAGCTCAAGTCGCTCTACTTCATTTAGTTCAAAAAGTGGTCTGCGAACATAGTTCTCTATAATTCCAAGCTTTGATAAAACAGCTTTAACAGGAACCGGATTTGGAGCCATAAAAAGCTTTTTAAATAGCGGGAACAGCGTCATATGCATATTTTTAGCAGCCTTTACTTGTCCAGATTTAAAGTTGTGCATTATTGATTTAATTTCGTTTCCAACAACATGGCTTGCAACAGATACAACACCATGCGCTCCTAAAGAAAGCATTGGAAGTGTTAAACTGTCATCACCAGAATAGATTGCAAAGTCTTCAGGGCAAATCATTTTCATTTCTGATACCAAATCTAAATCAGCACATGATTGTTTTATGCCAACAATGTTTGAGTATTCTTTTGCCAAAAATGACACAGTCTGAGGAAGCATGTTAATGCCTGTTCTTGATGGTATGTTGTATAAAATAATTGGTAAATCTGTTGCTTTAGCGATAGCGCCAAAGTGCTCAATAAGCCCTTGTTGATTAGGTTTGTTATAATATGGCACAACTGATAAAATAACATCAGCACCAATATTTTCAACTCTTTTTGTGGTATCAACAGCTGTTCTTGTAGAATTTGACCCAGCACCTATCATAAGTTTGGCACTTCCACTTACAGTTGCTTTAACTGTATATAGTAATTCATATTCTTCTTCATGCGTTAAAGTAGGACTCTCGCCTGTGGTGCCTGCTACTAAAATCGTATCTGTTCCGTTTTGAACAAGGTGTTTAGATAACTTTTCTACAGATGAATAGTCTATTTCTCTTTTTTCATTAAACGGCGTAACCATTGCTGTGATTAATTCACCGGCATCATATCTTAATGACATATATTCTCCTTAGTATAATTTCATATCTACAATTCTTTGCGCAATTCTTACTGTGTTAAGCGCTGCGCCAATTCTTAAATTGTCAGCCACACAGAAGAATTCTATACCATTTTCAAACGCTAAAGAATTTCTTATTCTGCCTACATAAACAGGGTCCTTGCCAGCAGCGTCTTTTGGAGTTGGGTATGCAAACTCTGAAATGTTATCTACAACTTCAATTCCATAAGCATTTTTTAGGATTTCTCTTGCTTTATCGGCATCCATTTTTTCTTCAAATTCTACACTTACTGATTCAGAGTGTCCAACATAAACTGGAACTCTTACAGCAGTACAAGTTATTGGAGTATTCTCATCAAGGTGAAGAATTTTTTTAGTTTCATTAACTACTTTCATTTCTTCTTTTGTATATCCATTTTCACAGAACACATCAATTTGAGGTATTAAATTAAAGCCGATTTCATATTTAAACACTTTATTTGAATAAGGCATGCCAACAAGGTTAGTTTTAACGTTGTCTGTTAATTCTTCAATAGCTGCAAGTCCCGCTCCAGATACTGCTTGATAAGTTGATACAACTAATTTTTTAATTTTAGCAACATCATGCAATGGTTTAAGTGCCAGCATAAGCTGTGAAGTCGAACAGTTTGGATTAGCGATAATGCCTTTGTGATTTTTTAAATCGTCATCGTTAACTCCAGCAATTACAAGCGGAGTACCTTCTTCCATTCTAAAAGCGCTAGAATTATCAATAAATACAGCTCCTCTTTTTACAGCTTCAGGGGCAAGTTCAACACTTGTTGATCCACCAGCGGAAGCAAGAACAACATTCACGCCTTCAAAAGCTTCTGGTGTTGCTTCTTCAATTGTATATTCCTTACCTTTGAACTCAATTTTCTTTCCAGCAGAACGCTTTGAAGCTAGAAATTTAATTTCGTTGAAATCAATTCTGTCTTTTTCTGCTAAGATGTGTAGAATTTCTCTACCAACTACACCTGATGCGCCTAATACGGCGATGTTTGGCTTGTTTGTCATAAAATGTTCTCCAGTCCATATACAAAGTTGTTGTTTTTATATACATGATTAATCGCAAGTAACACGCCATCCATATAGCATTCGCGATTAATTGAGTCATGTCTTATTTTAAGAGTTTGTCCAGATGCCCCAAATATTACTTCTTGAGAAGCAACATAACCTGGCATTCTGATTGAATGTATTGAAATATCTCCAGATCCATCAGAATTTTTATAATCCCCACCGCGAGAGCCTTCAATAAGTTCTTCTTCAGCTATGTTTCCACATTTAAAGTTTGAACCTTCATAACTCATCATTTGAGCTGTTTTAATCGCTGTGCCCGATGGAGCGTCTTTCTTTTGGTTGTGGTGATATTCTAAAATTTCTGCGTTTTTAAAGTATTTTGCAGCCATTTGTGCAAATTTCATCATTAACACTGCACCTGTTGAAAAGTTTGGAACAATAATTATCCCATTATTTTTTTCTTTTGATATTTTTTCAATTTCTTTTAACTGCTCTTCGCTCAACCCTGTTGTACCTATAACAGCTTTTGTGCCAGTTTGCATATATATTTTTACATTTTCATATACAACATTTGGTTGAGTAAAATCAACAACTACATCTGGTTTATTTGCCTTAATTGCAGCTTCAACATTGCCTTCAACATGTACATCTGAGTGTATATTTTCCCCTACTTTATACTTGTCGACTGCTGCCACAAGTTCGCAAGAATCATCGGCTATAACAGCTTTTATAACCTCTTGTCCCATTTTGCCCATTGCACCAACAACGGCTACTTTAATGCTCATCTTAAACTCCAATTTGTTGTGTCTTGATTATGCCATAAAACTCAAACATTGACAAGTTTTCATTGATGTTGACGTAAGTCCGGTAATCATATATAATTGGGTAAAGTTTACGGA
>CAYJMX010000113.1:0-5179 GCA_964371485.1 uncultured Gammaproteobacteria bacterium
TTCAATATCAAATACTACACTCGCGTTTTCAAAGTTTGAATTTTCATATTTTAAAACTTTTAATTCCCCTAAATGTGTTGTTGAAATGGTTAAAATATTTTTATTTGAAAGATGCTCTAAAATCGACCTAGATAGCGCAGCGCCCTCTGTAGGGTCAGTTCCCGCCCCTAGTTCATCAAAAATTACAAGGGAATTTTCACTTGCCTCATTTACTATTGAGGAAATATTTTTAATATGAGCAGAGAATGTAGATAAGCTCTGTACAAGGTTTTGCTCTGTTGAAATGTCTACAAAAACATTGTCAAAAGGGAAGATCTCACTATGCACACAAGGAAGATGAAGCCCTGATTTGCTCATTAAAACAAATAACCCAACGCATTTAATGGCAACGGTTTTGCCCCCTGTGTTTGAACCTGTAATTATAAGTGAATTAAAATTTTCACCTAATTCAAAATCATTTTCAACAATGTTATCAATTAAATCTATTAAAAGCGGGTGGCGCATTTTTTCAATTTTGATAACTTTTTTGTGGGTAATAACAGGGCTTGTTGCCTTTGAAAACACAGAGTATCTAGCGCGCGCAAAAATAAAATCAAATTCTGATAATACATTTTGAATGGATATCATTTCATTTTTTATGTTGTGAAATTCTTTTGATAATTCAAATAAAATTCTTTCAATTTCCCCTAAAATCTCCACTTCAATTTGGCGAATTTTGTTGTTTATGGGGATTAATTCTTGAGGTTCAACAAAAAAAGTGAGGTTTGTGGCGCTTTTGTCGTGAATTATACCCTTAATTTTATTTTTATCACTCGCTTTTACTTGGAAAACTGTTCTATTATCACGTGTTGAAGGCGTTGTGTCTTGAAGATGGTTTGTAAAACTTGTGCTAGATAAAAGCTTATGGATTGAAGCTTTTAAATGGTCTTTTGTATCTTTTAAAGAGGTTCTAAGCGAGTGCAGTTGCGCGCTTGCGCTATCAAGTAGGTTTAAATTTGAATCAAACATAGAAAAAATTTTGTCTTCAAATTCTTTATCCGTGTACAGGTTTGCGCTTAAACCTTTTAAAATGTGGGCATCATCGCATTTTGAAATGAAATTTTTTGCGAGTCTTGAACTTTTTAAATTCTTTGTAAGATTTATAATATCATTTGAAGATAATTTGTGATTTTTCAAAATTTCATCAGAATTACAAAGGAAATCAAGCACAAAAGCATTTGAATCGCCTCTGTCATCTAAAATTTTTCTGGCTTCATCACACTGTAATATCGCGTGTTTTACCTGTTCAATGTGGCTGTGGATGGGTGAGTTAAGACATTTTTGTTTCCCTAGTTTTGTTTGCGCAAAATCAGACAGCCTTTTTAAAACTCTGTCGAATTCAAGTGATATTGCGTGTTTGTTTAAATTTTGATTGTTCATCTTTAAATTGTTACTAGTGATGATCTTATTTTATCTAAAGATGCTTCAATACTCAAGAGCCATTCTCTTTTTGAAATTCTAACAACTTCATATCCAATTCGCTCCATAATAGCTTGCTTTTTAATGTCAGAATATCTTGCCTCAACGCTGTCTTCAATGCCATCAATTTCAACAATTAATTTTTCATCAATAATAATATCAGCGTTAACGCCTGCAAACTCTACACCTGCTTGAATTTTATGTGTCGTAAATTCTTCTTTTATGGCTTCAAATACTTCTTTTTCAAAATCATTTTTAAAGAAGTCTTTTCTATTCATAATTTCTAATTCTTGGTTTTTAACAAATTCAAGATAATCCCTTAAAAGTCCTTCTGGAAGTTCATTTACTGGTTTTGAAATGAAGTTTATAAGCCTTTTTCGGGCCCTTGTAATTGCAACGTTAAATAAGTTCGGTTTTTGCAAGAAAACAAGACTTTGAGAGTGCGAATTAGCTGCTATTGTCCAGCTCATCAGCATAATGTCTTTTTCATCCCCCTGAAACGTGTGCGCTGTGCCCACTTCAATTTGATGACGCTCAATTATTGTTTGAGGGAACACTCTTAAAACAGCTTTTTTAATAAGTTCTACTTGCCCACGAAATGGCGATATCACACCAATTGAAGTCGGTTCAAAAATCTCTTGTTTTTCATCATTATAAATAATATCTTGTACTTTTTTAATTATCGCCTCGCACTCAGCTGAGTTTCTTGTGATGTCTGAATCCACCTTGGCGTCTTTGACTTCAACCAATTCAACAGGAGATACAGCGTCTAAATACGGTTTCATAACTTTAATTCTTGAGCCGTAAAATTCCTTGTTTGAAAAGTCGATTATAGGTTTTGGAGAGCGGAAATGCTCATCTAAAAGCACAGGTGATGTCGAATAATAGTTTGCGACATCAAACATCGAATTTACCCTAAAGCGCCACAACAGCTGATATCTATCTTCAATATTATACTGATTTAAGAAAGATTGTTCTTTTGCTTTTTCTAAGAAAGATAAGTGCGGCAATTGTTTGTCATCACCCACTATAACCGCTTTTTTAGCGCGATATAAAATTGGAAAAGCAGAAGCTATATCACATTGAGATGCTTCATCTATAATAACCACATCAAACAGAGCAGGCTTTAGAGGAAGCGAGTTTGAAATGGCATATGTCGTTACACACCAGCAAGGAAAGGCGGATAGAAGCGGTTTAAAGTCTTCTTTTTCAAGCAGCCTTGATTGCTGATTAGATTTTTTAGATACCAAAGATTTTGAATGTATCATTAGCCTTTGGCGTTTTTTTTGGTCACATAAAATATTTTTTTATGCTGTTCGTCTTTTGTTTTTTATGATGTCTATTGCTAGTTTTTTTTGTTTTTTCTTTAAAGTTTTAACTTTTTTAAGTATTTGATTTAAATTGCCGATTTTTAAAATAGAATTTTCAATCACTCTAAGTCTTGATTCTAAAAGTGCAACATCAAGCTCTAGCCCAAGGCGTGACGAGATTTCAGACGCTTTTATTTTTCCTTTGATATTTAAAAGTTTTTTGATTTTTTTGACTCTTATGTCGATAAAGAAATTATCAAAAAAGCTCTTTTTAAATTTGTGCTCAATTTTTTCTAAATAGGCTAGAAGCCTTTTGATTTCATTAATTTCATCAATTGATAAAGCAGTTGTAATTATTGTGTATTCGCCAATTGCTTCTTTCGATTCTTTTTTCTCATTTTCCAATTCGCCATATTGCTTTTCAAATTGAATAATCTTTTGTGCGCCACTTTCAAGACGAGTAATTTCATCGATTAAATTCTTCATATCCTCGTTTTCGCACAAAATCGCGTCATTAAAGTTTGAATCTAAATCAACCTTGTTTGAAAGCAAGTCTTCAAGTTTGAAATTTAATTGTTTTTGATAGTTCGCTCTACCCGCTCTAAGCGCCAGATATGGAGCATTAAGCGCATTAAGCCTGTCGGCCACTACATCAACCGCCTTGTCCATTCTAGATGCCACAAGGACGCTTTTATTGTTGGCAATCAAGTGCGACACAAGATTTACAATGGTTTGTGATTTGCCTGTTCCTGGTGGGCCATAGACCGCTAGCAGGTCATTTTGTTCAATTTTTTTAATTACATCTTCTTGAGAATCGCTTAAAGATAGTGCTGTTATTGGGAAAAAGTCTTTAAGCTCTTTTTCTTCTAGTGTTTCATTTGCGACTTTGCCTTTTTGTAATAAATATTCGTGGTTTATTACATTTAAAACCGTTTCACGATATGTGCCAGAAGACTTTTCAGCAATTTGAGTAAGCTCATGTAACACGCCCGCTGTAACAGATGGGCGCTTTGTTAAAATTACCGCGCATTGCTTTTGTAAAAGCAATTTGTCCACTTTTATTTTTGGTTTTTTTGCTATTTCTTCAATAGCATCAAAGTCATAATCGCCTTCAGAGAGCATATCTTCAATTTTTTCATGTGAATAAAAATCTTCAAAATCTTGTTTAATGTCCTCTTGTGATGCGATTTCTTCAATTTCAATTTCAGGTACAAGGGACTTTAGTGTTGTTAAAAATATTTCAAGGTCTTCTTGTTTCAGTGGAAGCTCTGGCACAACATCAAGAAGCCCTGATAGCATAGCATCCGCCTCTTGTTCATCCTCTTTTTTCATTAATTGCGCAAGCGCCCCTGTGTTTAGAGATAAAATGTCCTCTTGTGCTGTTAGAACAATGTTTACCCCTTGTCGCTCAAGTTTGCAAGGAACATATAAAAGTGGGGTCAGGAACTGGTTATTCTTTTTTGTTTTTGAATTTTTTCCAACTAAAAATAAATAGCCATATAGAAGATATTTTTCGCGTTTTGACATATCCGCTTGAATCATCAATTCTGTAAGATATGAATTTGCACCGTCAAGCAATAGTTCCTCATCAAAATTTGTGAAAAGTTTTTCATCTTCATCTAAAAAGACCCACTTGTTGTCCCTGTCTTCTTTGAGGTTTCTAAAGGTGGAACTTTTTACTTCTTCTCTAATGCAATCGTGCAGGTATTGGGCAAGTTTTTTCACAAAACTTGAATTGAACGCGCGACCAATTGTGTTTTTAACTTCATTTAGCATAAGAGTTATTATAAACCAGTTTGAATAATTTTTTTTCATTCATCTAATTGAGTGCTTGAATTTTTTTTGGTTTTTATGTAAGATTTGTTTATTGAAGATTGAAAGAAAAAGAATATATGCATTGATTTCATTTGAAGTTCAGTGTATTTATGTTCAAATTTTGCTCTAAGGTACGGCTCGAGCTCTCCGCCAGTGCTCAACGCACTGTCGTCACGCTCTAGCACACCTGATGCAAACTTAAAATTTTAAACGGCGAACAAACGCTGTAAAAAATTTCTTCGTTTGTGTGGAGGTAACTCCTTGTCGAAAGAATTGAGACAGTGCAGCTTGTCTGCAAATTCCAATTGAGTTACGATTAAAAAAGATTTGAAAATTAAATAGTATTTATGCGGAGGTAACTCAATTGGTAGAGTACCTGCCTTCCAAGCAGGCTGTTGCGGGTTCGAGTCCCGTCCTCCGCTCCATATTCAATAAAAATATCTTCCTTTTTGGAAGATATTTTTTTGTGTGAATTGAGATTGGACGAGAACGACCAAACGAAGTTTGGTGTAGTTCGAGCGCGAGTGAGCCGAGGCTGAAGGCATTTGCGATGAGCAAATGACGTAACGCCGTTTAGCGCGAACGAGCAAGAAAGT
>CAYJMX010000114.1:0-5153 GCA_964371485.1 uncultured Gammaproteobacteria bacterium
GTTCATTGTAGGGTTTAGCGATTATCTTGAAGAAGGTATCGTCGCAAAAGAAATCAGTGAAATACTAGATGAGAGCCCTTATTTTACATTGGAATATTTAAAGCTGCTTGATTGGGTTGCAAACTATTATTTCTGCGATTTACCTACAGTTTTAAAAACTGCTATACCTCAGAAATTTTTTGAAAAAAATCTAAAGAAATATCGCAAACCAAAAATTGAGAGCACAATTTCAAAAGATATAAAAGAAGATCAAAAAGAAAATGAACTATCACAAGAGCAAAATGAAATTTATGAAGCGGTTAAAAACAGTAACAACAGCAGCGATTTAATCTATGGAATAACAGGCTCGGGCAAAACGGAAATTTATTTTAAACTCATTGAAGACACAATAAATAAAGGCAAAAAAGTGCTTTTTCTCGCGCCTGAAATAGCGCTTGTATCACAACTTACAATGCGCACAATGAGGCGATTTGGCAAAGAAAATGTTGCAATTTGGCACTCATCTATTACTGAAGCTGAAAAATTTGAGGTTTTCCAAAAACTAAAAAACAATGAATTAAACATATTGTTTGGCGCGCGTTCTGCCGTTTTTGCACCAATTAAAGACTTGGGGCTAATTATTATTGACGAGCAGCACGACACAAGCTACAAGCAAACAATGCCAAATCCGAGATATTGCGCAAAAACTGTAGCGAAAAAACTGGCGCAATACCACGGCGCAAAACTTGTACAAGGAAGCGCCACACCTGATATTGAGAGCTATTATGAAGCAAAAAATACGGGTTCATTGCACGTATTAAAATCTAGATATAAAGGAGCAAAACTAGCTACAGCAAGTATTGTAGATATGAGATCAGAAAGGTTTGATGGAAATCTTGGAATATTCTCTAGAACATTAATCAAGCAAACAAATGAAGCAATTGAAAAAGGCGAGCAGGTTATTTTCTTAATTAACAGGCGCGGGTTCTCTCAATACACACAATGCATGGAATGTGGAGAAGTAATAATGTGTGACAAGTGCGCCATACAGCTTATTTACCATTCTCAAACGGGCTCTTGGCGTTGCCATTATTGCAACTTTGAAACCAAAGATGCAAAGTGTCAAAAATGCAAAAGTGTACATTTGGAAAACTTTGGCACAGGAATTCAAAGGGTAGAGGAAATAGCGCAGAAGATTTTTAAAGAAAAAAGAATTGAAAGGCTTGATAGTGACGCACTTACAAGAAAAAATGAACATATTGAAATATTGAAAAGATTTGAGAACAAGGAAATTGACATTTTAATTGGCACACAAATGATAGCAAAAGGGCTTGATAATCCAAATGTCACTCTTGTGGGCGTTATAAATGCTGATTTAAGCTTTAATTTGCCAGATTATAAAAGTACAGAACGCGGCTTTTCCACTCTCACACAAGTTGCAGGCAGATCTGGTCGCGGAGAGAGCAGAGGCAAGGTAATATTTCAAAGCTATAATAGCGAAAACCTATTTTTAAATGTGGCCAAAGAACAAGACTATGAAAGGTTTTATGACACTGAAATCTTTTTAAGACAAGAGTACGATTACCCGCCTTATGCAAAAATCATCAGAATTATTGTAAGCTCTAAAGAAGATTTTAAAGCAGAACATGCAAGTGTAGAAATCGCACATTATTTAAGAAATTATTTAAAAAAACTTGGGATAGATGAAAGGGTTATAACCCTTGGGCCAGCGCCTTGCGTGTTAAGCAAGATAAAAAGCGAATACAGGTATAATATTATTATTAAAAACAAACTTGAAGAAAAAGGGCACTTGAGTGTCTTGAGTTTTATAAAAAAACTTAGCCTATCAAAAGACATAAAACTTGTTATAGATGTGGATCCTAGCGATATTTTATGATTATCTTTAACAGTGTAAATTCAAATAAAACAGATGTGCTTATTGAGAAATATTTTGAACTCATAAAAAATGGCGCAAACTCTGATAATATATTGTTTTTAGTACAAAATGGGCATAAAAAAAACCTTGTTTTAGAAAAAATTAAGAAAAAATCAAAAGTTGGCGTGCTTAATTTGCCAGATATACACAGCTTCTACGGACTAGCTAGGGTAAATATTGAAAATTATTGGCCCATAATTGAAAACAAAATAAATGACACAAAAGCTCGTCACATTGCGCACCTATGTGGTCTTGAAGTTTCGCAAAACATTTTTAAACAATGCATCTCACAGATTGAATTCAAGGGGTATAATTCAAAGGTAAATATTCTGCACCAGCTATTCAGGCGCTACTCGCTCATTGTGCAAAACGCCCTTGATAAAAAAGACGTTGAAGCAAGGGAAAAAATTTTAAAAGAATCATATTGCGATGATGTCAACAAGGCGATTTCGCTCTATAAGGCCAATACCCTTAATTTAAGAGCATTTGACTACCTTCGTCAATTAAGCATTTTTGAATACGTGTATAAAAACACAACTTGTCCTTATGAATATGTGATTATTGATGATGCCGATGAAATTACAAGCGCTTGCTTTGAATATTTAAAGCACATTAAAAAAGACATAAAAGAATTTATTATCGCCCAAGACCCACTTGGGTCTTCAAGATTGGGCTATTTAAGCGCCACACATATTGATTTTGAAAAATTCTTAAATGAAAAAGGGGTAAATCAAAAAGAAGAGAATGCCAAAAACAAAAGAGCGCAGGAGCTCTATGACAACATAAAAAACAACAAGGCGAGTGATTTTAGTGATATAACAATTAAGGCTCATTCAAAAAGAGATGAGATGATTTTAGATGCGACAAAAAAAATCAAGGAGCTTTTAGATAACAATGTGAACGCAAATAAAATTGCCATAGCAACACCTGTTTGCGATGAATTTTTACAATTTTGCTTAAAAAAATTAGAAATTGATATATTTTACCTTAGTGGAAGCGAGAAATTAAGCCAAAACAAAGACGTATCAACGCTTATAGAAATTTTAAAGATGGCAAATCGCCCAAACACCGATGTTTCACCCCTAATTTTAAAGGCAATTTTAAATAAAATTTTAAAAATGGATGAAAATGAAGTTTTCTCAATTATATCTGACTACCAAAACCAAAGCAGTGAGTACAAAACACCCACTGTGGAATTTTTAAAATCGAAAAACAATGAAAAAATCAACATTTTCTTAAATTGGCTAGAAGAAAACAGGCTTGAACCCCTGAGTACACAGCTTTATAAAATATCTGAAAAATATATTGAACAAAAAATCGATAACAAAAACTCTATTTTTAAAATCAATCAAATCCTTAAACAAATTAAAGATTTTGAAGATATTTATGGCGACAAATTTGACAAATTCGCATTGATTGAGCAACTTGAAAACACTATTATTTCAGAGAACCCAATTTCATCAGAAATCATCGACAACAACTCAATCATTGTAGCCTCTGCTCAAAAAATTATTGATTATGAAATTTGCCCCGACTATCTTTTTCTATTAGATTGTTCAAATGAAAACTGGATAAAGCAAGACATAGGGATGCTTTATAATTCTTGGGTGTTTCAAAAAAACTGGAACAAGACAAGCTTTGAACACAAGGACAATCTTGAATTGACCCTTGATAGAACTGCTCGAATTTTGTATAAATTATATCAGCTTAAAAATCGCGAAATGCTGGTGCACTCATCATTGTTCGATTCTTCAGGACTAGAAAATATTTCTGGAATTGAAAAGTTTTTTACAAAATCTGCAGAAGTGAAATCTCAAAACACTTATAAAATAACACCAAGGGCCGATCAAGAAGCAGTGCTTAATTACAAATCGGGAAAAATGGCACTAAGTGCCACGGCGGGCTCTGGCAAGACCACCATACTTTTATTGCTTGTGATTAAACTTTTAAATGGCGAAATAATTAAAGACATTAAAAGTGAAAACATTTTCGTATTAACATATATGGATTCTGCCGCTCGAAATTTCAAACAAAGGATTCAGGCATATTTTCCAGATTTAAACCCACTTCCTCACATATCCACAATCCACGCACTAGCGCTTAAAATATTAAAAGAGAACAACAATTATACTTTTTTAGGGCTAGATGATAATTTTGAAATCATAGATGAGAACAAAAATTTTGAAATAATATCAACAATTTTAGCTAACAACGACCTTGAAGCAAAATACTATAAGGATTATTCAAAGGGAATAAGTGACTTTAAGGGCAATAGCGAAAACAAGTTAAGCGACATTAAAAGCGTGACTTTTAAAACAATACTAAGGGAGTATGAAAAATATTGCAAAGAGAATAATCTCATTGATTATGACGACTTACTTTTATTGTGCTTAAAATTACTTAGGGAAAATGATGAAATTAAGAAATACTATCAAGACCAAGCTTGGGTGCTAATTGAAGATGAGGCACAAGATTCAAGTAAAATTCAGCAAGATTTAATCTCTACACTAGCGGGCAAACACGAAAATATAATCAGATGCGGAGATGTGAATCAGGCAATTAATTCTACCTTCTCAAATGCTGATACACAAGGTTTTAGAAGATATATTGAAGAAAATCAAAATGTAGAAATGAACTATTCTCAAAGATGCGGGGTGAAGATAATTGATTTTGCAAATAAAATTGTAGACTACGGGCAAGAAAAATCGCAAACTTCATTTTTAAATATGCATATGAAGCCAGTTGAGGGGAAAAATTCAACACATCAAAACGCAGTGAATATAGAGCTTTTTAACGATGAAAAAGATGAAATTGAATTTGTCACAAAACAAATAACAAAAATTCAAAAAACTCTTCCAAATTCAAGCATAGCTGTACTTTTAAGAAGCAATTATCAAATCAACGAGTTTGAAAAAATATTAAGTCAGAGTAACATAAAATCTAAAAAGAATTTTGACACATTAAACAACAACCCAGTATTTAAAACTGTTTTGGCAGTATTTAACATAATAAATCAAACCTTTATCAAAGAAAGTGTTGAATCCTTATTAGAGCTTGATAGATACGAAAATGAAGGAGAATTTTTAAATCACATAAAAGATAATTCCATTTTCGATTCGAAGGGCGATAAGTACTCAATTTGGTGGGATTTAAAATATTTTTATTTCTACAACACAACTTCCACTCTAGAGTTGCTTTTAAAAATATGTGGCTTTTATTTTTCAAAAAGCAACGAATT
>CAYJMX010000115.1:0-5120 GCA_964371485.1 uncultured Gammaproteobacteria bacterium
TTGAGGCACCCTTTAAGTGTTGTGGATTGCCATATTTGGTTAAATCAAAATTTAAAACTTATGAAAAATATTCCTCCTTTAATGAGGAGTTAATAGAAAAAGCGGATTTTGTTGTATTTGATTGCGCTACCTGTCTAAGTGCTGTTCAAAAGTATAATTTCAAAAATCCAAAAAACAAGGAAAAATTAATTTTTTATACCGAAATCTATGAAAAAATCAAGCTAAAAATGAAGCTTGATTCTAAATATATCGATAAAACCGTAACCTTCCACCATCCTTGCCATCTTTTTAATTCTGGCACAACGCATAAAGAGATAAAAAAGGTGTTTGAAAATATTGACGGCTTAAAATATGTTCAACTGGAGCAGGGATATACTTGCTGTGGTTTTGGTGGTGATTTTTTTCTTAGACATCCAATTATTGCTTTTAAAATTGCACTTAAAAAGGCAAGACAAATTAAATCTACAGGCGCGCAAATTATTTTTACAGCTTGCCCCACCTGTACTTGGAGCTTAAAATTTTCCCTCTTTGTTTTGTTTTTAACAGGTGGTTTTAAGTCCGCACCTAAAGTACTTGATCTTCCTGTGTTTCTTCAAAATAATACCGATGTTGTCTAGTTGGGCTTATATTTGCTGTATGTCAATCAAATTTGTAGATATATTCCTGTAATTGAATTTAATTCTGTACTAGAAATGGCTTTTAAATTATTCCAATAATGCGTGTGCCACTGAAATAGTCTAGTGTGCTTGATTACAGCCTACTTTAAAAAAGTAAAAAAATGTAACAATCTTTGTAATATTTCTATATAAATTGCGAAATCCCTGTTAGAATGATATCAGGTGTTGAATTGAATTCAGAATGTGAATGGCAGAAGAATAATGACAATGATGACAAATTTAATAGAATCTAGAATGGCGTATGGTATTTTGAATATCTCGCAATTTTTCGTCATTAGAGAATGCGTAAATGTTTTGAATTTATTTACTAGGCATATATTTGGTACATTAACTTGTTTAAGGCTAATGAGAAATAAATTTTTGATACTAAATGAGGCTATTGCGGCTTGCTGCAATCAGCCACACATTAAAATTCACCCTTATCTCGCTTGGGAGCATAGCGGCGACTCTGCATGGTATGGAATAAATACGACTGGCGGGTTGTATCCAAACCAAAGTTCCCAAGCTTTTCATTAAAAAAAATTGATTGGATTCAATGGTATATACGGAAAAAGAAGTCGGCCTATTGGTCGGCTTCTGCTATATTAATATCGTTTTGGAATTCAACTATCGCTTCATCGAGCAGAATTTTGAGCTCATCAAGAGATGCTCTCATTTTGCTAGTTTCAACTTTAGACTTGTTTGCAAGGTCGCCAATATTGTTTGCTACTACGCCAAATCCAGCACCCGCTTGCCCTGCCCTACTTGCTTCAATTGATGCGTTAATTGCAAGAATGGAAGTTTGCATAGAAATTTCTTCTATTGATTTTAACACTGGGGTGAACTTAGACAATGAATCTCTTGAGTTAAATTGGCGAACTATCACATCTTGGAATTTATTTACAGCATTTTTTCTTGTATTTATGCTGTTAGATAGGGTATTTGCAAGATAGTGCAGGCAATTTTCTGGTCTGTTTAAGCCATTATATATTGCTATTGCCATATCTTCACAGTTTCCATACCCGCAAGCCGTACAGTTCTTTCTGTCATCTGGGCTGGCTTTTAATAATTTTTTATAAATCTCTTTTAGCTCTATTGAAGTTAGCTCTGTAATAAGGCCGTGTTGTGATCTGTTTTGATATTTTCTAGTGTACAGATCTGGCTTCCAATATGATTCAAGAGTTACAGCAAGCTTTGATTGAATAATTTGGTTATCATGTTCATTGTCACCTGTTGAACCTTGGCTCCCAAGGTGCATATATTTTAATTCTTCTTTTCTCTTGCTGACCAAGTCTTCTAAATAATCAATAGAATCCTCTTCGCATTTTGTCCCAGTCCCGCCATTACAGCCTTTTTCACAATTAAGACAATCAAGTATAAGCGGTGCTCTTCCTGTGTCTATGTTTTTCTTTAAATTATCAAGATAGTTATATACAACATGTGGACCCTCTATTTTTCTTGTTTTATGTCTTAACTCTGGGTTCCATCTAGAAATAGTTTCCATAAGTCCACCAGGGCTAGAGAACAACACTGCTCTTTCAGCCAGTGGGTTGTCATAGTCTTGAGGCGGATAAGTTGTAAGACTTATGTTATTTACATCCAAATAATCAATAAGTTTTGAAAAAGTTACGTTATAATCTCCATAGCCTGTTGCTTCAAATTCTCTTTTTTTGGCAATGCACGGTGAAATGGCAACCACTTTATGCTCAGAGTATTGGGGATAAAATTCTTTTATCATCTTTATTGTGTGCAACATTGGACTATCTGCTGGTGCTAAATGCTCAAGTAATTCTGGCCTGTATAATTCAATGTAATTTACTATAGCTGGACATGGTTGTGCTATTGTGCAACTTGGGGCATTTTCTTTAATGTGGTTCACATAGCTTTTTATGGTTAGTTCTGCGCCAAAGCTGACATCAAAAACGGCTTCAACACCGATTGATTTTAGCCAAGAATTAATACTTAAATATTTTTGCGGAAATGAAGCCGCAACAGCAGGAGCAACAATTGCAACAATTTTTTCACCAGACTTTGCCGCCCTTATGAATTCTCGGGTGTCATCAACAATAACCCTTGCATCCCAAGTACAGGCACTTATACATTTTCCACACCCAATACATAAATTGTGATTAATGCTTACTACATCTGCACTTCCATCGTTGCAAAATTGTGATGGGCAAACGCTTATGCAGGAGTGGCAATTTTTGCATTTTTCCTCTATAACATCTACGACTTTCGTCAGACTCATAATATTTTTTTACCTTAGTAATAACCTATGGCTATCTTATCATTTTTTTTGATAAAAAGCCATAGAATTATATTCTTTAAAATTAGCCTTGAAAGCCTAATAGATTTAAATAGTCAAATGCTGGACCTTGAGAGCCATCTTTTATCCAACTAAAGTCTTGAGCTAAAGAGTCCATTGTCATTTCTTCATATTTTGCTTTGTCGTTAAAATAAATGTCTATGCCTTCTTTAAGGGCATTTGTAAAGCCATCTGCTGAAATTTCAGCACTCAATATGCCTGTTTTATTATCTTCAACTGTGTCTACTATGCCCCCTGTAGCTGTTGCAATAACTGGAGTCGCAAGGGCAAATGCCTCACTTTGCGTTAAACCGCAAGGTTCAAATTTTGATGGCATTAAGAAGAAATCACTGCAAGCCATAAGCGCTGGATTTGGATTGAAACCATGGTTAAAAATTACACGGTTTGAATCTTCGCCTAGTTTTTCTTTTAATTCTGTTAACATCGCCTTGTATTGTCCGCCTTCGCCGTCTTCTCCTCCTAGGTAGAATATTGGTTTAGGCTGATTAGGAAAATCTTTTTCCCAATTTGCATAAATATTTTTAATTGAATCAACAAGAATATCAACACCTTTTTGCCCAACAAGTCTGTGAGAGTATGAAATTATAGGTGTGTTGATAATTTCTTCATCACTTAAATTTGGAAGATTTGTTGTGCCAATATTTTCCATATTTTTTGGTCTTAATTCTCCTGTTGTAACAGGAATCATATATTTTCTGTAGAATTCAATTTTGTTGTGCGCCCTTGCGTCTTGAACTTCTTTTTTGCTTGAGCCGTGTGTGTAAGTTTTTACATCAATTTTATTATCTGGATTTAGACCACCAATAAAGCCAGCTTTTGCCGAAATTTCAAGGTTTTTAAAGTCGTTTCCATTAATTACACCTTTTAAAGTTTCAGAATTATTGCGTTGTGTGAGCGCCCACTGTAGTGCGCCAGATTTTGAGTTTTCATTTACAAGTTCTTGAGCATAATTTTCTGAAACTGGTGCAAAATAGTCACTTAAAGTGATGCCCATATTCAACATATTCACATGGCGCTCGCCATTTGTAGGGTTTAGCACAACTGAGTTTGAAAGATTTTCATATTCTGAACCTGTGTTTGCATTTTGTACAATTTCAGAAGCAAAATTGTCGAATAGAGTGTTTAATATATTTTCTGAAACTTCAACTTTTTGATTGTAATCATTATCAAGCTGAGTTGAACCTTGATATTGAGCGTTGTGGCCAATTGTCACAATTTTCATTTCTTTTAATTGCTTTGAAGCCTCGTCGCTTAAACCGCCATATGCGTTTTCAATTGGCGCTTTATATCTAGACATAGCAGCCATTGGTGAAGCTTGCCAATCATTTAGTATAAGACCATCTGGAGCTTGAATTGAGCTATATGCCTCTTGATTATCAACCTTTAGCCCTTTTACGCTATTTGGATCAAGTTTTGCTTTTGCAAATTCATAAACCGCTTTAGAGAAGAATGCGAATTTTTCAGGCTCTTCAGACTTTGCCCCACGAGAGTAAATTGAGCCATTAAAGTATTCATCATTTTTAATAAATACAAGAGGAGCAGTTTTTACGCTTTTTCCTTTAACAATTTTTTCTGTGCTTACAAAAACTTCTACTGGCGTATCTTTTGAGTCATTTCTTTTGTACGAATGCACTCTAAATGTTGCTGCGTTATCCAGTTTGAATTCTGTTCCGTTGTAATTATAAGTATAATCGCCATTATGATTTTTTAGCGTAGCAAAGCCATTTTTCTGATACATCGGGATAAATGTTGGAGTATTTATGCCAATTTTTTCAAAGTTGTTTTGAATATCTACAGGTACTGCTCCTAGGCCACCTTCTTTAATTGGAGCAAATTCTGATGTTATTGACCAAACACTGTCACCTTTTTTAAGTGGAGTCTTCCCTGCTTGCGCCTCACCATTCATATATAAGCTAGCGGAATTTTTGATTTCTTCAATTGCATTATCGTATTTCACTTGGTTGAAGCCAGCTTTTTTATCTACGCCTTTTAGCAACATAAAACCGTGAACTTCATCAAGATATTTAGAGTGCAACGCACCTTTTGTGTGTGTTGCAAAAGCACTGTTTGCTCTATCGATAGCGCTATTTGCCTTGTCGCCAATTTCTTTTAATTTTTCACCAACTTTATTTACCGTG
>CAYJMX010000116.1:0-5111 GCA_964371485.1 uncultured Gammaproteobacteria bacterium
GAATGTTTTTCCTATACCATAAAAAGCCTTGTGGATAGAAAATTAAAAATTGCAAAAACCACAATTGACGTGTATAACGAGTTGTTAGAAAAAATAAAATAATTTTTTATCAATTTTATTATGTTTGTAATATAATCGTTTAAGTGAGTAGCCTTTTTTAATTGGAGACTGGACGTTGAAAAGTTCAAAACTTACAACTTTTATATTTATAGCCCTTGTTTTGGGTGTAATTTTGGGTTGGCTAGCTCCAGAATTTGCAGTTAAATTGCAACCGTTGGCTGATGTTTTTCTAAAAATGGTAAAAATGATTATCGCCCCTCTTATTTTTGCAACTCTTGTTGTTGGAATAGCAGGCCATGGCGATATGAAAAGCTTGGGTAAAATTGGGCTTAAAACTTTAATTTATTTTGAAATCGCTACAACTTTGGCGCTAATTATTGGTCTTGTTATGGCAAATATTACACGCCCTGGAGATGGCTTTAATATCGATATAAGTAGCATCTCGCTTGATGCTGTAAATAGCATGCAGAAAATAAATGTTGATAATTCATTTGGGCATCTTTTAACGGATTTAGTTCCAACAAGCATATTTAAAGCGATGGCAGATGGCAACCTGCTTCAAATTGTAGTTTTTGGTATTTTCTTCTCGTTATCTATATGTGCTGTTGGTCAAAAGGCTCGTCCTGTGCTTGATTTTATGCAAAGCACGTGTGAAGTTATGTTTAAATTTACAGAATACGTTATGCTTTTTGCTCCAATGGGTGTATTTGGCGCAATCGCTGCTACCATTGGTAAAAACGGAATTGGAATATTAGCTAGTTACGCTAAACTAATCGGTGTGACGTATCTAGCGCTAGCCATATTTGTCGTACTTGTTTTATATGTGGTTTGTAAAATAGTTAAAATACCATTTTCTGGCCTAATTAGAGCAATTAAGGATCCAACACTGCTTGCTTTTTCAACTGCAAGTTCTGAAGCAGCGCTACCTAAGGCTATGAGTGCAATGGAAAAATTCGGTGTTCCAAAAAATATCGTAAGTTTTGTTATGCCAACAGGTTACACATTTAACCTTGATGGCTCAACGCTATATTTAACCTTAACGACTCTATTCTGCGCACAGATTGTAGGCATTGATCTAACTTTTGAACAACAAATTATGATAGTTCTAACGCTTATGTTAACTTCAAAAGGTATAGCGGGTGTTCCAAGGGTATCGCTTGTTGTATTAACTGGCACATTGCACAGTTTTGGGCTTCCTGTTGTTGGTGTAGCGATATTGCTTGGTATTGATCAAATCCTTGATATGGGCAGGACTACTGTTAATTTAATTGGAAACTGCGTTGCAACAACAGTTGTTGCAAAGTGGGAAAATGAATTTGATTACGACAAGATGAATAAATTTTTAGCAACAGATACTCGCAAAAAGCCTGTTGTGTCTGATGGTAAAGTGGTTAGCGCTCCGAACATTGTTCTTCAAAATGCTCATCAAAACCAAAACGATTCTCAAGAAATTTTAAAATAATTAAGAAACGTTAAGAATTAAGCATTTTGTTTAAAATTTTGATATAATTCTTTTATGAATTTAGCAAAATATATTGAACACACACTTTTAAAACCAACTGCAACAAACGCGGAAGTTGAAAAACTAGCATCCGAAGCTTTGCAGTATGGCTTTTTTGGAATTTGTGTTAACCCAAACCATGTAAAACTTGCAAAGGAACTTGTAAAAGGTTCTGATGTAAAGGTTGTGAGTGTGGTAAATTTCCCACTTGGTTGCAATTGCATTGATACAACTCTTGTTCAGACTCATCAGGCGCTTAATGATGGAGCTGACGAAATCGACACGGTTATCAACCTTGCGGCTCTTAAAATGGGTGATTACACAAAAGTGACCGATGATTTGCGTGCAACTAAAAATGTTTGTCAGGATGCTAAATTAAAAGTAATTTTAGAAACAGACTTGTTAACAATTGACGAAATTAAAAAAGCTTGCCTTGTAAGCATCTCTGCTGGTGCTGATTTGGTTAAGACTTCAACTGGGTTTGTTAAAAATGGACTAGGTGCTAGACTTGACTTTGTTCGTTTGATGGCAAATACTGTTGCTAAACGTGGCCTTGGCATCAAAGCTTCTGGTGGAGTTACAACTTTGTTTCAAGCAAAAGAATTAATCGAAGCAGGCGCTACAAGAATTGGCACTTCAAGCAGTGTATCTTTAGTGCAACAATAAGGATGAAGAAAAATGGATGGTAAAATAACAATTCGCTCTGATCGTAATAGCGACTATACTTTTATGTATAGAGGTGAGGAAACAACATTAAGAGCGGGGAAAATAATCAGTATTTCTGGTGGACTTGAAGACGTCGTTCTTCCAACTGTTGCTATGAAAATTATGAATAATTTAATTGTAATTAAGGATGATGTTAAATGAACAAGGAAAAAGTTTTAGTTACGATTTCAGGACTTGATAGAGTGGGCATTGTTGCTGGTATTTCAAAAACTATGTCTGATTTGGGTGTGAATATTGAAGATATCAAGCAAACAATTATGCAAAATCATTTTGTTATGATGATGTTTTGTGATATTTCAAAAAGCGAAAATTCTTTTAAAGACATTAAAACTGAATTGATTAAAACGGGCGAAGAGCTTGGAATGGAAGTTTGGGTGCAAAGAAAAGAAATTTTCGACAACATGCACACAATTTAAGGTTTATAATGGCAAATTTTAACGAAAAAGATATTATTGAAACAATTGATATGATTAGGCTTCACAACCTAGATATCAGAACTACAACGCTTGCAATTTCTCTAAGAGATTGTATTAGTACCGACATTAAAGAAACAGCTGATAAAGTTTATGAAAAAATTACAAGGCTGGCGGGCAATCTTAAAAAACATGCTGATGATTTAGAAAATGAATTTTCTATTCCAATCATTAACAAAAGAATTGCTGTTACTCCAATTGCAATGATTGGTGAGAGCGCTAAAGATCCTGATTATGTACTTTTGGCTAAAGCACTTGATCAAGCGGCGTGTGACGTGGGTGTTGATTTTATTGGTGGATATTCTGCTTTAATTGAAAAGGGTTGCACAAATGGAGATAAAATCTTTCTAGATTCAATCCCAGAAGCGTTAGCTAGTACTCAAAGATTATGCTCAAGTGTGAATCTTGCAACATCAAAAGCAGGCATTAATATGCGCGGTGTTTTAAAAGTTGCTGATATAATTAAAAAATCTGCCGAACTTACAAAAGACAAAGATGGACTTGGGGCGGCAAAGTTTGTTGCATTTTGCAATTCTGTTTCAGATAACCCATTTATGGCTGGTGCTTATTGTGGAATTAATGAACCAGAATGCGCTTTAAACATCGGTGTTTCAGGGCCTGGAGTTGTAAGGTGGGCAATAGAAAATATGCCAAAAGATGCAAGTTTGGGTGAAGTAGCCAATATGATTAAAAAAACGGCATTTAAAATCACCACTACTGGCGAATTAATTGGCAAAGAGATGGCTCAAAAGCTAAATATTCCTTTTGGCGTGATTGATTTATCCCTTGCACCAACACCAGCGAAGGGCGATAGTGTGGCGGGAATTTTCCAAGCTATGGGGCTTGAACACGCGGGTGCTTGCGGTACAACGGCGGCTCTTGCTATGTTAAATGACGCTGTTAAAAAAGGTGGCACAATGGCAAGTTCATATGTTGGCGGGCTATCAGGTGCGTTTATTCCAGTATCAGAAGATGATCAAATGATTGAGGCTGCTCGTTTAGGAGTGCTAACAATAGATAAATTAGAAGCTATGACAAGTGTTTGCTCTGTTGGCTTGGATATGATTGCTATAGCTGGTGATACTCCTACAACAACAATAGCTGGACTTATAGCCGATGAAATGGCAATTGGAATGATAAACAAAAAGACAACAGCTGTAAGAATTATCCCTGTGCCTAACAAAAAAGAAGGCGATTGGGTTAAATTCGGCGGGTTGCTTGGCGAAGCTCCTATTATGCCGATTTCAAAACTTGATTCTTCCGTGTTTGTAAATCGATCTGGCAGAATCCCTGCTCCAATTCACTCACTAAATAATTAGTGGTAAAAAAGTCTTGTAATATAGGTATAAAGCGCTTAAAACAAGTATAGCGCCCATAAATTTTAAAAAGCCTTCAAGGATATTTGAAAATCCAAGGGCTTTTTTTGTAAATTGCGTGAAAATGCCCGCTATGACTATAATTACGCTTTGACCTAAAGCGAAAAAGAAAAGCATTAAAGCGCCCAGCGCTATGTTGTTTGCTAGACTAGCATACCCCATAATGCCTGCTAGTACTGGTGTAGAACATGGTGTAGCACTTATAGCAAACACTCCACCTAAAATTGCAGGGTATAAAAACAAGCTACTGGCGTTACCTTTTGGCATTTTTTTAAATAACGGTGGAAGGTTGAATTCAAGTACGCCTAAGAGGTTTAAGCCTAAAATTAAAATAATGGATGCCATAAGAAGTATAAAATATGCCCCACCAAAAGAAATAAAAGCTTTTCCTAAAATTGAAGCAAGCGTTCCAATTATTGTTAAAACAAGCGACAAGCTCAAGGTAAAAGACAAAAGCTGAATAACAGTTTTTGATATTGATTTATCGCTGTAACCACCAATGTAGCCCATAATGATAGGTAAAATTGCAAGTGTGCAAGGGGTGAGCGAGGCAAGCAATCCGCCCAAAAAAGAAATAAATAAAAATGTTATTGAAAAATCTTTTGAAGAAAGTTCTTGAGATATTGTTTGAATGAAATTTTCCATTTTCCTCTTACTTTATCTTTTTAATGTGATTAACTACTTCTTTTTTGGTGTGATAACCTTGTATGACTTCTTGAGTTGTTTCATCATTATTGATATAAGCTAGTGCTGGTACAAGTGTTATGCCATATTTATCAACAAGTTTTGAAGTAGCTTTATCCATATTTGAAACATCTATTTTTACAAATGTGATGTTTGAAAATTCTTCTTCAATTCCTTTTAATTCTTTTTCCATTTTCACGCAATCAGAACACATTTTTGATGAGAATCTTATTACTTTAGCACCTTGTGGAATTGACACAGCACCTTTTGCGGTTGCCTTTTGAGAGTACT
>CAYJMX010000117.1:0-5077 GCA_964371485.1 uncultured Gammaproteobacteria bacterium
GAAATTAACCGATATTGATAATAAATATTGGTATAAAGAAAAAAAGGTTAAAGAAGAAGAGCTTCAAGACACAGAAGTAAACCCAAAAAGCGAATTAAAAGAGAAAATAATCAAGCAAGAAAATTTATAATGGCATAAAAATTGTACATTACTTTATATTTTGATATAATGGTTTCAGGAAGTATGCTAAAAAACGGAGCAAAAAATGTCAAAACCACTACAACCAAAAGATGTTAAACCAAAAGAGGAAGGCGCGGGCGCCAATAAACCTTTAAATAATTTAAATACAAATATGATGATAGTAATTAACACTATTGTGACAATTATAATATTGGCACTATTTATGGTAATTATGTACTCAATGTTTGAAACTATGATGAGCAAAAAAATTGCAGCTTTATACACTCCAGAACAAGAACTAGAAGCTGTTGAAGCACCTGAAAATGAAAAGGGTGTTATGCTTGATTTAGGTGATTTCATCTTAAACCTTGCTGATTCTCAATCAAGAAGATATTTAAAAGTTAATGTTGCAATGGAATTATCAAAAACATCTGAAGAAGTTGAAATGATCGAAGAAGCAGCTCACTCTGAAGGTGGTGGTGGTGGCCATGGCCATGGTGCAGAGCCTGTTGATCCTATGGAAGAAATTATAAAAGAAATTGAACAATTTAAACCAGCTATAAGAGATGCGATTATCACTGTTATGTCCAATAAAACATCAGATGAATTATCGACTACTACTGGAAAAGAGCTTTCAAAAGAAGAGATCAAAGAAATGGTAGACAGTGTTTTTGATGGCCAAAGAAGAGTGTTAAGAGTAAGTTTTGGACAATTTATTATTCAATAAATTAAAGGTATTTAATGCAAGAGTTTGAAACAGATAAAGATGAAATATTAGATGATGGCACTGAATTAAGCACGAATGAGGCGGATGAGGCGGATGAGACATCTAGTGTTGAAACTGTGAGTGAAACCGTCATTGAAGAAGCTGCCGAGGAAGAGGTGGCTCAAACTTCTGTAGATTCTGAAGTTGAAGTTGAAGAAGCTACTGTTGAAGTGCAAGAAACAATTGCAACAGAGGTTGCCGCTGAAGAAGTTGAAGTTGAAGTTGAAGTTGAATCTGAAATTGAAGTTGAAGAAACTGCAAGCGAAGAAGCTACTTTGGTGTTAGAAAAAGCAACAAAAGAGGTCGCCGTTGAAAGCAAACCTCCAGCTCCAGTTGAAGAAAAAGCGCAAGTAAAGGCGGAACAGGATGTTCCTTCAATTGTTCAAACAAATTCTGTTGAAACAAAAAGTATCGATATGAACCTTGTAACGGTCTCTCCTGTTGAACTTCCAAATTTTGAAGATAGTGAAAGCGAACTGCAAGAAGATCCTAAGGCAAACATTGAAATGCTTGAAGATGTAAAAATGCAGATTAAGGTTGAACTTGGCAAAAAGAAATCAACTGTTAAAAAAATATTAGAATTAAACAAGGGTTCAATTGTTGAATTGAACAAGGTTGCTGGTGAACAGCTTGAATTATATGCAAATGGCAAATTTGTGGCCTATGGCGAAGTTATCGTAATTGATGACAAATTCGGGCTTCGCGTTACAAGTGTTTCTGGCTTAAATATTGTAGATAATTAATTTTAAAATAAAAAAAGCATAAGATTAAACTTCAATTTGAGGTTTAATCTTATGCAATAAATTGGAATCAATGAATTAGGAAACTTTTTTTACGAAAAATATCTTTTCAATAATCCGTCAAATCCTTTGCCGTGGCGAGCCTCATCTTTAGCCATTTCATGGACTGTATCGTGAATAGCGTCATAACCAAGCTGTTTTGCCTTTACTGCAATGTCTAATTTACCAGAACATGCGCCGTGCTCAGCGTCAGCTCTTAATTCTAGGTTTTTCTTAGTTGATGATGTTACAACTTCACCTAATAATTCAGCAAATTTAGCCGCATGTTCTGCTTCTTCAAAAGCATATCTCTTGAATGCTTCAGCAACTTCAGGGTACCCTTCTCGCTCTGCTTGACGACTCATAGCTAGATACATCCCAACTTCCATGCATTCGCCATTGAAATTAGCACGAAGCCCTTCTACTATTTCTTTATCAATGCCATCTGTTGAAGCAATTGTGTGTTCGCAAGCATAAGTTTTCTCTGCGCCCGCTTCTTCTACTTTAAAAGTAGTTGCTCCACATAATGGGCATTTTTCCGGTTGAGTTTCCGCCTGAGTTGACCAACCGCATACACTACATACATACTTTTTCATTTTTTCTACCTTTCTCTGCAAGTCTTACATAGACCTTGCATTACTATATCGTGACTATCAATCTGAAATCCCGTTTCTATCTCCGTTTTATTTATAACCTCTGGGGCGATACTTGCGGGAACATCAAAAATTTTATTACACTTTGTGCATTTAAAATGATAATGCGCAAAAGTGTTGTGATCAAAATGTGCTTTGTCATTCAACCCTTCAATTTTTTTGATATGGCCATTTTGAGCCAATTTATTAAGGTTCCTATAAACTGTAGCCAGGGACACGCTAGAGTTATTCTCTTTTAATTTATTATACACAAAATCAGCACTTGGATGCACAACGTTTTCTTTTAATGTTTGCATTATTTCTTGATTTTGTTTTGAATACTTCATAGCTTGGATTTTCCTTAATAATGAGAATAATTATCAGTTTATATTATAAATTCATATTTGTCAACACTTTTTAAAAAATTTTCTTATTGATTTGCTCAAAAACTTGTTTATATGCTATATTTAACTATATTAAGATATGTTAAAGGATGGCTTGTGAAAAATTGCATTAAAAATTATATAGATCAATCAATCAAACTTAAAAAAAATATGATGGAAGATGATGTTTTTATATCGCAAATTGAAGGCTCAATTGAACTTATTAAAAAAGCAATCTTAAACAACAAAAAAATTCTACTAGCTGGAAACGGTGGATCTGCCGCTGATTGTTCACATTTGGCTACAGAATTTTGCGTAAAGTTTGAAAAAAATAGAAAACCCATAAGGGCGATATCACTGTGTTGCGATAATTCAATTATCAGCGCTGTTTCAAATGACTTTTCATATGACAAAGTATTCTCTCGTCAAATTGAAGCACTAGCAGATAGTGATGATATATTTTTTGCAATATCTACTAGTGGGAAATCAAAAAATATTTTAGAGGGCATTAAAAAAGCGAATAAATTGGGTTTAAAAATTATACTACTTACAGGCAATGATCCTGATAGCGAAATTGTAAAACTGTGCGATTTTGCTATTTGTGTACAAGAAAAATGCACCTCTTTAATTCAAGAGATGCATTTAACAGTTGAACATATTATTGCTCGAGAAATTGAAAAAGACTTAGTTTGATAAAGCCTTTTTAACTTCGCGTTTGTAGATTTCAACGTTTGGCTGAAGCACTTCTGCCATAGCTTCACTTTGAGATCCAAGATCATTTCTTAGTCTTCTTAAGATATTACCTGTGTATAGAGTTTCAAAGTGTTTTAATTCAATAAATCTAGCAATTGTTTGATATGATAAATCACTTAAAACGATTTCAGATAAGTTGTGCTGAGAACCATAAGCATTTACAACACCTTCAATTAAAGCGTTTGTAGTTCTATCGGATGTTTGAACATATACAAACGTGAAGAATGAATCTTTATTGTTAGGATCAAGGTCTGATTCAGCGTTATAGTGCAAATATCCTGGTCCAACATTTGTATCAGTAGAAATTGTTGCTTTTAATGATTCATTTTTAAGCTGCTTTTCCCACAAAGTTGTACCCATAAACGCATCGCCAAAATATTCAACAAAGTGTTTAATTTTACCTTGCTCATAAGAATACACGTTTGACATAGCAAGTCTTATAGCGTCATTGTTGTTTAAATCAGTTGATAAAAACTCTTTTTGAGCTTCTAAAGAAGCACTTAGCATAGATTTAACATCAGCAATTGATTCACCGATGAAGAAAAGAGCGAATAATGTAGCATCATCAAAAATTGAGAATCTGCCACCAACATCATCGTGAACATAACCAGAACAGCAAAGTTCTTTTTTATCAACAAGTCTTCTTAGGGCAGATTTTTCAGCATTAGCATCTGTCATTGCGATAAATCTATCTGAAACATCTTCTCTACCTAAGTGTTTTTGCATTAAAGCACGAGCATTCTCGTAAGCCACTGTTGTTTCAAGTGTTCCTCCAGATTTTGAAACTACTAAGAATTGAGTTTTATCTAGATCAAGATTTGAAGCAAATCTTTCAAAGCTTGTTGGATCAATTGAAGAATAGAAATGTACGTTTGTATTTTTACCAAGCATCATCAAAAGCGCTTCTGTTGTATGACGAGAACCGCCAATACCAAGGATTGCAAGGTCGGTATATTTGCCATCTCTAGCGTCTTGAGCCATTTTGTATAGTGTTTCAAGATTTTCAATTTGGTTTTGTGGTAAAACTTGAATCCAGTTTAAAAACTGTCCGTCTTTACCAGCTCTAGAATTTACATCATTAATCGCTTCAAGAGCTTTCGTTTCATAATTTTTTAAATCGATATCTTTAATTTTTAAAGAAGTAGATTTTAAAGTTGTCATCATTTTTTAATCTCCCTTTTTACTAGTTTTTTAAGAAGATTATACATTAAATAGACAATTTTTGTTATTTTTTTCAATCATTTGAGAAAAATATTTAAACTCTACAACAATAAAAATACCGAACTTACAAAATTTTATTCATTAATTTTTTTATCATTTACTAAAATATGATTTATAAGCCATTTTCTTAAAAAAGAAGTCAATTGAACACTTAGCGTTATTCTTCCACTATCAAATTGTTCTTTATATGCAAAAACTTTCTCTCTAAAGGCATCATGCTCTTTTTTATGTGCCAAATATCCAGCGTAATTATTTTTTTTCATAAGCTCTTCTTCATCCTTAAAATGAAAATCAGCATAATAAATTAAGCTCATTAAAACAAGCTTTAAAGCCTCGTGGTTTCTGCCATCTCGCATAGAAACATAAAGTTCATTAAGCAAATAAACAAGCTTTTTGTGTTGAGAATCAATTAAAGGAATCCCA
>CAYJMX010000118.1:0-5072 GCA_964371485.1 uncultured Gammaproteobacteria bacterium
AAGAAAGCGGGTTTTATGAGGATATTGAGAAAAATCATTATATCTATCAAGAACAAATAGAGGTTCTTTTAAGCTTGCCAGATGTAGTGATATCACCTATTCAATCGCTTTTTGAAAAATTTGCAACTAAAAATTTCTATAAAAATAACTCTATAACAATAAATAAGAACTCTGAATATGACTATCAAGGTTTAGCTAAAACCCTTGTAAATCTTGGATACAAAAGAGTAACAACGGTTATGGATGTAGGCGAGTTTTCTCTTAAAGGTGACATTTTAGACATTTACACTCTTTATAAAAATCCAATCAGAATAGAATTTTTCGCAGATTCAATTGAAGAAATAAGAGCGTTTGACCCAAGCACACAAAGAAGCATAGAAAAACTAGACACAATTACAATATATCCACTTTTTAAATTTATAATTGATGACACTTCAATTGAAAAATTTAAAAAAGATTTAAAAAATGAAATTAAAAATATTGATAATGATATAAAAGATGAAATTTATAATGAAATTATAGAAAAAACTCAAGAAACAAGTTATTTTCAAGGGGTTGAATATTATCAAAATTATTTCACAAACAATTTAATTGATGTTTTTGATTATTTTAAAGACTACATAATCATTCTAGATGAAAGTTCATCCATCTTATCAAAGTTTGAAAGCCTTGATAATGATTACATTGAACAATACAAAAACGCTTTAAACTCCAATTTAAAATTACCAATTAAAAATAAAAATCATTTAAGATTTGAAGACTTTAAAGGGATAATAAGAAAGTTTAAAAATATTGGTTTTGACAACTTTCTTGATGATAATTACGATAAATTAATTGAATTTAACACAAGTTTGACGCCAATTTTCTCCTCTAGCATTGAAGATATTTGTTCATATTTAAAAGAAAATCAAGACAAAAAAACGAAAATAATCATTGCCACAAATTACGCTCAAAGATTGCGCGAAATTTTAATTGAAAATGAAGTAACAAATGAAAATATTGAAATAACAAACTCCATAAGCCAAAGTGGTGGCGTAGTTGAACTAGATGATAATTTTACAAGCCCATATAATCGCCTTATATTCTTAAGCGACAAAGAGCTTTTTAACAAGCGCTCAAAAGATATTACGGTAAGGAAATATTCAAAAAACAAAGCTTCACAGGATTATATAGATTCCATTAATGACATTAAAGAAGGCGAATTTATTGTCCACTCTATACACGGAATAGGCGTATACAAGGGATTATCAAAACAAGAAATTGATGGCGCGCAAAAAGATTATTTAGAAATTGAGTTTGCAAACAATGACAAGCTATTTATGCCAGCAGAGCAAATAAACCTTCTTTTTAGATACCGCGGGCAAAACGCCGCAAAACCAAGGCTGTCTAAAATGGGCGGGGCGGCTTGGGAGAATACAAAATCAAAAGCCAAAAAAGAAGTTGAGGAAATCGCAAAAGACCTATTGCAACTTTATGCTAAACGCGAAATGTCACAAGGCATAGGTTTTGAGCCTGATACTCCTTGGCAATTTGAAATGGAAGATTCTTTTGAATACACAGAAACAAAAGATCAAATGAAGGCAATTGTTGACACAAAATCTGATATGGAAACTTCAAAACCAATGGATAGGCTAATTTGCGCCGATGTTGGTTTTGGAAAAACAGAAATTGCAATCCGCGCGTTGTTTAAAGCTGTTATGTCTGGATATCAATGTGCTTTAATTGCGCCTACTACAATTCTTTCTCATCAGCACTATCAAACAATTCTTGAGCGTTTTAAGCCATTTTCTTTAAAAATAGAATTGCTATCGCGCTTTAAAACTCCAAAAGAACAAAAGCAAATAGTTCAAGCCATTTGTGATGGTGAAGTCGATGTCATTATAGGCACACACAGGCTCTTGGGTGATGATGTTAAATATAAAAACCTAGGTTTACTTGTAATTGATGAGGAACATAAGTTTGGAGTGAAACATAAGGAAAAGCTAAAAACATTAAGGGAAAATATAGACATTCTTGCAATGAGCGCCACGCCAATCCCTCGAACGCTCAATATGGCACTATCAGGGATAAAGGACCTATCTGTAATTAACACTCCACCTAAAAATAGACTGTCTGTTAAAACTTATGTTGGAGAATTTAGTGAAAGCTATTTAAAAAATGCCATAAACCACGAAGTACAAAGAGATGGGCAAATTTTCTATCTTTATAATCGAGTGGAGAGTATTTTTCAATTTAAGGAATACCTTGAATCAATCAGTCCGAATATAAAAATAGCCGTGGCACACGGGCAAATGCCACAGGGTGATTTAGAGCGCATTATGTATGAATTTGAAAAAAGAGAATACGATATGCTCCTTTGTACCACCATTATTGAATCAGGGCTTGATATTCCAAATGCTAATACAATTATAATTAACGACTCTGACAGATTCGGACTTGCTCAACTCTATCAATTGAGAGGAAGGGTGGGCCGATCAGACAGACAGGCTTATTGCTATTGTTTTTATAAACAATCAAAAGAACTCACAACGGATGCTCAAAAAAGACTTAAAGCAATTAAAGACTTTGAAAGCCTAGGAAGTGGCTATCACATTGCAATGCGAGATATTGAAATTAGAGGAGTTGGAAACATCCTAGGTTCAAGCCAACACGGGCATATGGTGAATGTTGGTTTTGATACTTATTGTAATCTTCTAGAGGAAAGTGTATTAGAGCTAAAAGCCAATCAATCTAAAGACCCATACGCCAAAGAAACAGTTAAAAAGCCTAAAAATTGCATCATAGACATAAATGTCACAGCATACATTCCAGACGAGTGGGTTGGAAACTATGAACAAAAAATGCTTGAATATAAAAGGCTGTCTGATGTAAAAGACATCGCAGAGCTTGAGCAGGTGGCACTTGGTTTTAAAGATAGATTTTCAAAACTGCCAGAAAGTGTTGAGAATCTAATTAAAATTATTCGATTGAGGTTGCTAGCTGAAAAAAACAATATAACAGCCATAAGAGAAACGCCTGATACAATAAGGATTTACACTCCTTATACTCAAAGTGAGTGGTTGTATTTAAAAAGAAAAGTTGATTTTAATTTAACAAAACACATTAAATACACCACGCCACCAAAAAACATAAAAGACGCAAATGGGATACTTTTGTTTAACAAAAATAACAAAGATTTTGAAGAAGTATTTAACATATTGTCAGATTTGTTTTATTATATATCTAAAGCGGTAAATGAATTTAAAATTTAATTTATATATAAGGAGAATCCAATAATGAAATTTCAAAAATTATTACTAACAGCAACCCTTTGCACATTGCTATTTACAGGTTGCACTTCAAATAAAGAAGCTGTTGTAATTGTAAACGATGAAGCGGTTACAAAAAAACAATATGAAGAAATCATGGATAAATATAAACAAGCGGAACAGGTTAAAAACGCTCCAGAAGAACAAAAAAAGGATGGCAGCCCTTTGATGTTATTTTTAAGAGAAAGAGCAATCCAAGACCTTGTCGCTCAAACAATTTTAGACCAACAATTTGAAAAACATAAAGTTGAAGTAACAAATCAAGAAGTTGAAGCTAAAAAAGAAGAAATCATTGAAAAATTAGGTTCAAAAGATAAATATAAAGAACTTTTAAAAGCAAGCAACATCTCTGATAAACAATTAAGAGAAGATTTAGAAAAAGAAATCAAAATCAACAAATTAATTGAAGCGACTGCAAATGTTGAAACAAGCGATAAAGAAGTTGAAAAATTCTATAACGAAAATAAAGAAAAATTCAGAACTCCACAAAGGGTGAAAGCTTCTCATATCTTAATTAAAGTTGATAGAAACGAAATTAAACAAGCAATTATTAACGCTGATAAAAAAGGTAAAATGAGTGCCGCTGAAATTGACGCTAAGGTTGAAGAAGAAGCTAAAAAAAGAATGGCTCTAGCACAGAAAATCAGAAAAGAAGCATTGGCCAATCCTGATAAATTTGCAGCTCTTGCAATTAAATACTCTGAAGATGAAGGAAGCGCAAAACAAGGTGGCGATCTTGGATTTTTCACAAAAGAAGAAATGGTTAAGCCTTTCTCTGATGCTGCTTTTAGCCTAAAACCTGATACAATTTCAGAAATTGTTGTTACACAATTTGGAAACCACATTGTAATGGTAACAGACAGAGCTGAAGCAGGTGTAGCACAACTTAGCGTAATAAGTGCTGATTTAAAAGAATATCTTTCAAGACAAAAAAAGGTAGTTGCTCTTGAAAAATTATTCAACGGTTTAAAACAAAGCGCTAAAATTGAATAATACAATCCAGCTACCATTCAAGCAAAACTTAAATCTCTTGCAACAGAAGCAGGAGCATTTCAAGAATAGTAATGGGCGAAATAATCAAAAGAGAAAATCTTGAAGATTTAGTTAAAAAACTAAAAATGCAAAACAAAACAATCGTTGTAACAAACGGTTGTTTTGACATTTTGCACATAGGACATGTTAAATATCTGCAAAAAAGCAAAGCATGCGCTGATGTGTTAATTTTACTTGTGAACTCTGATAAATCAGTGCGCGCATTAAAAGGGGAAACTCGCCCAATAAACCCAGAGCAAGACAGGGCGGAGATTTTATGTGCCTTAAGTTGCGTGGATTATGTCACGCTTTTTGATGAAAATTCACCTTCAGAATTGCTTGAATTAATAAAGCCTGATGTGTACACAAAAGGGGCAGATTACACCATAGAAACACTACCCGAAGCGCCTGTTGTAATGGGGTACGGTGGCAAAATTGAATTTATTGAATTTGAAATAGGCAAATCAACAACAAAAATAATCGACAAAATGAAATAATTGTAATAAAATAGACATACTTAATGACATTTGAGGAGTAAGGATTGTGAATAAAATTTTTAGTCAAAAAGAAATATCTGAAATGATAGGTGGAATTTTAACTTGTGTAACTGAGTCTAAAATTGATAAAGTAGCACCACCACTATTAGCAGATGAAAATACGCTAGCTCTAGCGCTTAGCGAGGAAGAAATTGCAAATCTAGCAAACACAAAAGCAAAAGCAGCTCTTGTTCCA
>CAYJMX010000119.1:0-1692 GCA_964371485.1 uncultured Gammaproteobacteria bacterium
ATCAATAAATTCAGCATTTGGGTAGTCAATTTTTGCTTTTTCTATAGCCTCAGGGTGCGGATATCCCCAAAAGCCAATCAAATCCTTTGTCATACGCTTAAATATAAATCTATTTCGCTATCATCATTTAATTCTGTGGCACAAGCCAAAATTCTTTTATCATCAAGTGCTATTCCGCCTAAAACGCCATTGTTATGGAGCTTATCAAGATAATCTTTTGAATTGCCTTCTTTTAATTCAAAAACAAATTCGTTAAAAAATTCTTTATTTAAAATCTTGTGTCCTTTATTTTGAAGACCTAAAGCCAACTTATGAGCGTTTTTATACGCCATATGATTAATTTCTCTAAAACCAGTTTCACCCATTAAAGATAAATATAAAGTAGCGCAAACTGCCATTAACGCTTGATTAGAGCAGATATTACTTGTCGCTTTTTCACGTCTTATGTGCTGTTCTCTTGCTTGCAAAGTCAAAACATAGGCGTCATCGCCTTTTTTATCAAGGGTTTTACCCACAATTCTTCCGCTCAACTGTCTTTTATAAGCATCACGACAGGTGATAAACCCGCCATAAGGCCCGCCAAAGCTAAGTGGCAAACCAAGAGTTTGAAAATCACCAACTGTTATATCACTTTTTGGAGGTTCAAGAAGGGATAATGTTGATATATCAACGCAAGCGATGATTAATTCTTTCCCTTTTTTTTCTGGCATTTCAACAATTTCGCCATAATAATTTGGACTTTGATATAAAATTGAATCTAAATCATCAAACTGGCAATTTGCTAAATCATCAACTATAAGTTCAATATCAGCACCGCTGCAATATGTTTTTACAACTTCTAAATAATTTGGATTAATATTTTTATCTACAAAAGTTTTATTTTTTTTGTTTATTCTTGTTGCCATAAAAATGGCTTCAGCGCACGCTGTAGCGCCATCATACAAAGAGGCATTTGAAACATCTTGATTTGTGATGTTACACATATATGTTTGAAATTCATACATAATTTGCAAACTGCCTTGAGAAATTTCAGCTTGATATGGCGTGTATGCTGATAAAAATTCAAAACGACTAGCGACATCACCAACGGCCGCTGGCGTAAACTTTTGATAGGCGCCAGCACCTAGAAAACAAGCAAAATCAACATTGTTTTTATTAGACAATGCTTTAAGTTTTTTTTGCGCTTGTAACTCAGACAATGCTTGTGGCATATCATAATTTTTCACTTTAGCTTCATCTGGAATATAGCTAAATAAATCTTCAACAGAATTTAGGCCAATGCTTTTAAGCATTAAATCTCTATCTTCATCGCTAATTGCTTTAAAGTTGTACATTATTCAACTTCTTCTTTGTAATCTTCGTATTCAACAAGGCCAATAGCGCTTTGAGCGAAATCATCGCATTTTACTTTTACAAGCCAGCCTTTTTCCCAAACGTCTTCATTCATAAGTTCTGGAGCATTGAACAACTCTTCATTCACTTCAACGATAGTGCCTGAAATCGGCATATAGATTTCACTTGCAGCTTTTACAGATTCAATTGTTGCAAAGACTTCACCTTTTGAAAATTCACTATCAACTTCTGGAAGTTCTACAAAAACAATGTCGCCAAGTTGTTCTACGGCGTAATCTGTAAGCCCGATTTTGCATAAATCACCTTGATCTAATACCCATTCATGGCTTTTTGAACATA
>CAYJMX010000119.1:1702-5062 GCA_964371485.1 uncultured Gammaproteobacteria bacterium
TCTGGTGGTGTTAAACTCATTTACTCTCCTATTTTGCGTATTTTTTCTCAATAAACGGTTTTTTTACAATTTGTGCATTGCATAACTTATTTCTTACCATAATTTGCACAATTGTGCCAATACTTTTTTTAGATGTATTAAGAGATTCTTCACAATTATTATTCTCATCTGTCATATCAAGCAGGCAAAGTCCAATGTTTTTGCCTAAAACAGGAGAAATTGAACCTGATGTCACCTCTCCAATTTTTTTATCATTCAAATAAATCTCATCATGTGAGCGTGCTATTACTCTATCTTGCATTTCAAAAGCGAAAAGCTTTTTCCTAAGCGGTTTTTCGCCTAGTTTTTGAGCAAGTATTATGTCTTTTCCGTTATAATTTTCTTTTTTATCTTTTGGAATTGACCACCCAAGCCCAGATTCAATTGGAGTTGTCGTTTCATTAAGTTCCGCCCCATATAAACATAAAGCAGCCTCAAGCCTTAAAGTATCACGAGCGCCAAGCCCTACAGGGGTGATATCAAATTTTTCACCTGCTTTTATAATATTTTGCCAAAAATCAACAGCATATTGATTTTTAATAATAATTTCAAACCCGTCTTCACCAGTATAGCCAGTTCTAGCTAGTAACACATCAGAATTTAAAATTTGAGTTTTTGTTATTGAAAAGAATTTTGGTTGCTCTACAATTCCTATTGAAGTAAGAAGCCTATGGGCATTTGGACCTTGAAGCGCTATCATAGAGTAATTTTCAGATACATTATCAATTATCACGTTAAATTCTTTAGAATTTAAATTTAACCACTCAATATCCTCATAAAGCCTTGAAGCATTTAAAATAATAAGATATTTTTCTTCTAATTTATAAACAATTAAATCATCAATAAGCCCGCCCTCATTGTTTGGCAATTGGCAATAATACGCGCGGTTTTGTTCAAATTTTGAAACATCTTGAGGAAGAATTTTTTGCAGATATTCAAGCGCGTCATCGCCTGACACAAAAACCTGACCCATATGAGAAACATCAAAAATGCCAATGTTTTCTCTTGTTGCTTTGTGTTCTTTTAAAATCGAACTATACTGTATTGGCATTGAATATCCAGCAAAAGGAACCATTTTCGCCCCTAGGTTTATATGCTCTTGATGTAATACTGTCTTTTTTTCCATTTTTGCCCTCTATCTTACATAAATCCTTGGTAATCTAACCTTTAAATTACAAGTAATTTCATAATTAATTGTATTTAAATGAAGTGCCCAAGAATCCACACTAAAGAAATTATTATTTTCATCTTCACCTAAAAGGGTAATAATATCGCCGTTTTGAGCCTCAATGTCTTTTATATCAAACATCATTTGATCCATAGTAATTGTACCAATTTGTTCAATTATATGCCCATTTAAACTCGCTTTTATTTTACCTGATAGGTTTCTATTCACGCCATCTGCGTATCCTATTGGAATTGTAGCCACACGAGTAGCATTTGAAGCTATAAATTTATGATTATAGCTCACTCCATCGCCCTTTTTTATGTGGTTGATGTTTGTAATTCTGCCTTTTAATCCAATAATTTGCTTCACTTCATCAATAAGAGGGTGTTTAAAATCAGCGTATGGGATTAAGCCGTATAAAATTATACCAAGGCGAACCATATCATAGTTAAAATTTTCATCATAAAAAGTGGCACTAGAATTGCTTGTGTGCACGATTAAATCTTTTGTATCAATTTTATCTATGATGTTTTTAAATACTTCTTTTTGAGAATTGTATAAATCTTTATCTTCAACATTTGCAAAATGGGTGAAAATGCCCTTTAAATCAATATAATTTGCATCTTGCACTTTGTTAATAAAATCTATAACACAATCATTTTTAATTCCAATTCTATTCATGCCTGAATCTATTTTAATGTGTGCCTTAATTTTTTTACCATTCAGCCTTTTTGAAATTGATTCTGCTGCCTCAAGATGTTCAAAAGAATAAATTGATATAGCAACATCATTCATAATTGCTGTTTCATACGCCCAAATCGGAACAGCGCCAAGCACTAAAATAGGCATTTTAACTTTGTTTAATCTTAATTCTAAAGCTTCATCAATGCTTGCAACCCCAAAATATTCAACCCCTGTTGCTTTTAAAATTGGCGCACTCATTAAAGAACCGTGACCATAGCCGTCTGCTTTAATTACAGCCATAATTTTTGGGTTATTTTTAAGATGTTTTTTAATAGCTAAAACATTAGATTCTAAATGGCCTAGGTTAATTTCAACCCAAGCATCTCTGTGTTTATTAACATATGATCCTCTAAAGTTTTGCATTTTTTAAATGTAGTTCCAATGTATTTTCCATTAAAGATGCTATTGTCATTGGGCCCACTCCCCCTGGAACAGGTGTTATCATTGAAGCTTGGTCTTTAACATCTTCAAAATCAACATCGCCTGAGATTTGATTGTCGACATTTGTTATACCAACATCAATAACTATTGCATCTTTTTTCACAAATTCTTTTTTTATAAACTTAGCGCTTCCTATTGCGCAAATTAAAATATCCGCACTAGAGGCTATTTGAGCAAGGTTTTTTGTTTTTGAATGCGCCATAGTAACAGTAGCATTCTCGTTTATTAAAAGCGCACACAGTGGCTTTCCAACGATGTTTGAGCGCCCAATAATCACCGCTTTTTTGCCTTCAATAGTAACATCATACTCTTTTAAAAGTCTTACAATGCCTTTTGGAGTACAAGCCACAGCACTTGGATTAGAATTTATTAATAATTTTCCACAATTCACTGGGTGAAAGCCATCAACATCTTTTTTAGGGTCAATTAGTTCAATAAAATCAAGCGCACGAAGATGACACGGAAGCGGAAGTTGAAGCAAAATCCCATCCACATTATCATCATTATTTAATCTTATAATTAAATCGCTTAAATCTTTTGAACTGGTGTTTGTAGGCAGTTTATGAATTTCAATTTGAAAACCTAATTTTAAAGCTACGCGTTCTTTATTTCTAACATATATAGCGCTTGATGGGTTATCGCCCACCATAATAACCGCCAAAGAAGGCTTTGAATCAAGAGATTTAACTCTTTGTTCAATCTCTTTTAAAACTTTATTCGCACAATTTTTACCATCTATTATTACTGTCATTGCACGTCTTTTTCCTGTTCTAAATTAAGTCTAGGATAGAAGTTTTTAATTATTTGAGAAATATTTTTGTAACTTGCATCCTCTTTTAAATCTTCTATAATCCCTAATAAATTAAGGTCTTGCGAGTTTATTTGTTCAATGTAATTATTTGTAGTGTCTTTATCTGCTTTGTTTAAAATCACTCCAAATTGCCCATCTACGGCATATTTTTTTGAAA
>CAYJMX010000120.1:0-4998 GCA_964371485.1 uncultured Gammaproteobacteria bacterium
AATAATGATCTTACAATTGATGTTTCACACCTCACAAAAGACCCTGCAGACACACAAGGATTGCTTATTAGTAATTTATCAGGAGATGCAGGAAAAACCCTTACTATCCTTGGTAAAAATGCGTCTGAAAGCTTAGCAACTCTTTCTAATAATAGTACATCTAATCCTTCCTTTGCCTTTAATGATTTAGTGTTAGAAAAAATTTCAGTAAAATCAGAAGGTGATGGGGAGCTGCACTTAAACAAAGTTGAAATTAAAGATGATGCCATTTTTACTATCGGGAGCAAGACAATAATTTTTAACAAAGAGATTATAGGTGGTGGAGACTTAAACATTGAAGCTGCTTCAGCAGATGGCGTGGTTCAATTAAATGGCGATGTGAGTGGTTTTACTGGTAAGGCAACTTTAAAGCACGGGACATTGCAATTTGTGGATAAAATATTCGGCGGGGAGTTCATCGTTGATAATTCAGTTTATACAGGTGTAAGCACAAAATTGATTTCTCAAAATTCAATGATTGACGCATTTAATACATCTTCTTGGCTGACACCTAACGGGGTTGATGCAATGATTGATGTTGATATGAAAGCTGGAACTTCAGATTCTTTCACAGGCGGCGGGGCTCAAACTGTTAATATTACAGGCATAAATGTATTAAATCCAATTAACGTCGATGGTAAGCAAATTAATGTAACTGACAATGGTTCTAATTTCACATTGGCAGATAGTGCAAAGACAATTTATTCGCCAATTTACAAATATACAGTTACAGACACTGTTGATGGAAAAAATATCTTAAAAGATGATGGTATGCTTGCTTTCACAGGCACTTCTTCTACTGATTATTCTGGAACTACTCCATCAGTTATGGCGGGTTCTGTTGGTGCTTCTGTTGGTGGATACCTAAGCGTGTTAGATACTTTCAACCAATCTTTCCAAGGTTTAGATATAACTTCATCATTGCCTTTGATTGTTAGAAATCAAATCAAAAACGCAAATAAATACGCAATAGCGCAAGGCTCACCAAAATATCTAAAAGGTGGAGTTGAAGAACAATCAAGCGCGTGGCTAAAACCTTATACATCATTTGACAATGTTAATTTAAGCAATGGGCCAAAAGTGAACAGAGTGGGCTATGGTATGTTCTTCGGTGGTGATAGCAACTATTTAGAACTTGGCAAAGGTTGGGATGCAATTTATTCTGGTTATGGTTCATATAATGGCTCTTCTATGAACTATGATGGTGTTAACATCCACCAAAACGGAGGAACTCTTGGAGCATCAGCTCAAATGTTTAAAGATAATTTCTTTGTTGGAGCATCTGCAAATGTTGGAGCGCTAAATTCAATCGCTAACACAATGTTTGGTCAAGATAATTTTAACACATTGACTGCAGGTGTCGCGGCTAAAACTGGCTACAACTTTGAATTTAAACAAGGAAAATACATCTTGCAACCAAATGCTATGATGAGCTACGCTTTTATTAACACATTTGATTTCACAAATTCAGCAGGCACAAAAATAAGCTCTGACCCAATGAATGCAATTCAAATCGCACCTGGTGTGAGATTTATCGCAAACTTAGAGAACGGCTTCAGACCTTATGCAAGCGTGCAGATGATGTTTAATATGCTAAATGGCGCAGACTTCAGCGCAGACACTTTAGCGCTACCGCAATTAAGCGTTGATCCATATGTTCAATATGGAGTGGGTTTACAAAAAAATGTAGGCGAGAACTTTAAAGGCTATGGTCAAGTGATGCTAAGAAATGGTGGAGTGAATGGAGTAGCTCTACAATTCGGATTCAGCTGGGCAGTTGATTCTATCTTAGAGAAATTTAAGAAAGAAACGTTATAATAATATATTCTTAATTCCAAAACCCTCACTCGCAAAAGTGAGGGTTTTTCATTTGCAAGATTAATTTAATTTTTCTAAGACTATTATTCTGAAAGGACCTGTTAATTTTTCTGTTACTTGGTGTTAATTTATACTATTTTTTTATACAAAAAAATCTCAAAAAACTCAAAAAAATGTAATTGAAATATGCCCCAAACCCAATAAAAAGGTTTTGAAAATTCATCATTTTTTGCTTTGAATCATTCGGGTTAGCACAGCCTTAGAATTTCGTTTCAATTTCGCTTTACGAAATTTACACTCCATTAGGCTGATGCTCTTGCGGGTTTCGCAACTTTGTTGCTAACCCTACCGAAAATTCGCTAATGATTCAAAACAGACAGACGGCCGAATTGAAAATCTTTGATTTTCTCATCCGATCACTGCGAAACACTGTCATTCAAACAATCTTTGATTGTGTAGTAATGATAAGTGTTGTCGCCAATAGTCGACTTTGGAGTTCCAATTTCTCAGATTCCAAGCTAAAGTGTCAACATGGCGGATTTTGGCAAGGCTGGAGCGAAGCGTAACGCCGTCCTTGTGAACAATCTGTTGGAATGTAGTTTTTACAGAATGGAAAAACGAAATGAAATGCAAAGATTGTGAACTGCCAATAATCCAAGACATTGATAAATACGAAATCGATAAATACGAGTGGTTAATAATCAATGGTTGTACAAGTTCTGAGGATAGAGCTTGGCTTGCAAAATATATCAGGAGTGATGAATACAATATTTTATACAATTAGAAAGGAGAAACTATGAAAAAAACATTTATTAAAACAAAAAATGTTAAACGCACAATTCAGTTGATGGAAACCCTAAAGCAGTTGCCCTCGAATCTGCCTAAAATGGGGCTAGTGTTCGGCGACATTGGGCTTGGGAAGTCCCACGCTATTATGAGGTGGGTTACGCAAAACGATGCTGTTTACATTCGTGCTAATCAAAAAATGACAACGAGATGGCTTTTAACTGAAATACTAGAAGAACTAGGCGAGAGAGCTTTTTGGAAAACTGAAGACAATTTTAATTTAATTTTAAAAAATCTTGAAAAAAGCCCAAAGGTTATCCTAATTGATGAAGTTGATTACTTAACGCAATATGACACGATCGAAACTTTGAGGGATTTACACGATAGAGCCTCTGTCCCCATAGTGCTTGTTGGGATGGGTTCAGTTGATAAAAAAATTGCGAGGTACAAAGCTCTTGAAGACAGGATTTATGAGCGAGTGAAGTTTGAACCTTTTGATTTTAATGACATTAAACAAATAGTTTCAGAGCTATCAGAGGTTCAATTTACAGATGAGGCGATTGAATATTTAGCCACTCGCACAGACCAGTTTCGACAAATAGTCAAACTACTCAATAGGATTGAAAAACAAGCCACAACAAACAATATTGATGAGATAGACGAATATTTATTAAAGGAGGTTTTAGGTGCAAGAACAAGTATTAAAATTATGCAAGCGGTTGGGTAAATTTACAATAGATGACATCTTAGGATTTATCGACATTGATGAGGATGTTCTTAAAACAATGTTTACGTTGTGTCCTCAAATTAAACAAAATGGCGACATATATAATTATATAAAAAACTCGATCCCTCGAAAAGAACAGCCGTTCTTCTTTGGATACTACAGTGAAGAATGTATAAGGGAGATTCAAAGATGTTTTTGTGCTGAGATTGAGCATTACAAAATAGTTTATTTATTAGGCAAGGGAACAGATTCGGTTGATAATTTTGTAGGTTTTTTCAGGCAGACTATTTATGAAAAACAATTAGAAGAACTTCAAAATCACTTTAAAAACAACCCGAAAAAACCTTACGAGAGAGAATTTTTTGAAAAAATATTTTTCTTTTATTTTTATGACGACAGGGTTTTTGTATCAGATAAAAAACTATCCCCGCCTGTTGAAAAACCACATTTAAAAACTGAAGAGCAAGAATTTAAAAGGTCTATTCGTTTATTAAAAGATATCTCACCCACAATACAAGGCAATACTTATATCGCAGAGGCAATTTGGCGCAGAAACAAAAAATTCGAGGAATTAGAGTTTGAACTTAAAAACCTTATCTTTTAACCATCTTTTCTTGAGTAGAAATAACATCCTCTGGTGTTACAATCCAAACCTTGATGTTGTATAAATTGGCAACTGCAAGAACTCTTTTTAAGTATTTTACATCTCGCACTTCGTCTTCAATAATCAATGCGATACCTGGTTTTTTATTTAATGTCACCCCATAGTATAAGGCTTGTCCTATACTTTCGCCTCATTTGTTGGCGAAGTCGAACTCGACTGCATAATCTTCTAATACGCAATCAACACGTGCTTTATCCTTTAAAATACGTTCTTGAACTCCGCCTTTGGCGTTACACCAAGCCTTTTGATAATCTTTTTCATAGTAGGTTCTGTGCTTTGGCTTAGCAAGAACTGGCAGAACTATTGTTGCTAATAACAACGATACAAATAGTCTTTTCCCCATATCTACATTTTACTATAATTATCTCGCATGGGTTGAAATATTAATTTTTTGTATATTTTTCACTCTTTATTCAAATTATAGTTAATAATAGAATCGTAAGGAGTGTGGCACTAGCCACTTCGAAATTAAAAAAGATTTCCCCCAACAACTAAATATCCTAATGTGGCTCTATATTGAAATTTAGTCACACACAATTTAAAACAAGGCACATTGAGTGTACAGTAATCAAAAGTTACTGTTTGATTTCTATTTGAAGTCACCGCTATCACGAATTAAGAAAACTAGCCCAATCGATGGGGATATAATCTTGGAATTGTGATGAACATACTAGACTATTATTATTAACTGCTAAAGTCCATTCTGGAAGCGGATTTTTTCGGGAGTGCAACTCCCATGGCGAGAACTTTGTTGAAAAGGTCGAGCCGGAAATAATCCAAGAGGCGGATTTAGCGGTACAAGTGATGCATTAATTTGCATCGGGAAGGAAACAATGGAACACTTAAATAAAATGCTAGAGGGCATTAAAAACAACTCAAAACTATTTCAGGATAAGGAAATAAATTTTACACTAGGACTCACAAACACTCAAGTCAAAGATTTAAAGAAGTTTGCAATTAGTGA